>CAZDGY010000018.1:10340-21391 GCA_964504685.1 uncultured Kofleriaceae bacterium
GTCTTCGTCGACCCACGAGCGCATGACGACCAGCTCGCTCGCATCGCTCGAGATGCCGACCTCGGCGACGCCGCCGCCTTCCATCTCCCAGAACAGGCCACTCGCGCCATCGCGAAACGAGTGCGTCCAGCATTCTTCGCCTTCGTGCGTTTGCCACGAGGCGTCGTACTCGGACTTCGGCGACAGCTCGGCGCGCATCTGGCTATCGCGCTTGTCGCCGGGTAACAGAAAGTGAGTTTGCTCGTCGCCCCTCGTGATCTCGACCGACGGCAACGCTTGCTTCACCGCGGCGCATAGCTGGTCGAGCTTCGCGATCGCCTCGGCTTCGGTCGCGAGCTCGATGAACCGATGGCCACCGTCGGCGCGAAACGGCTCCGGTAACCGATCGGAGAATTGCCCCCAGTAGTGGAGCGTCCGCATCTTGTCTTTGGTCGCTTCGATGAACTTCGGGTTTGCCGCGCGCAACGCCGTGTACGACGCAGCGCCGGTCCACTTCGTGAAGCTCGGTAGATCAGCGACCATGATCGGGCCGCCTTCGCAGCCCACCGATGCAACCCAGGCCAATCTCGCCATGGCGCGAAGCTAGCGTAGAAACGGCCGCGCTCAGAACGAGCCGCCGACCATCACGCCCGGTACCGGGCCGGTGGACGTCGGGTAGGCCGCAGGTGTCACCATCAGCTTCGCGCGTTGCCGGTCGTTGTGCTTCTTCGCCGCCGCGGGCGCGTGCACGATGTCGTAGATCATGCCGGCGCCGTAGCCGATCGCACCGATGGCGAATAGCGCTTCGCCGGGGCTCTGGTTCTTGCCCTGGCAGTCGTCGAAACAAAACGCTTCGGCGAAGCCGACGATCGCCATGCTCGCCCCCGCAGCGCGAATCCCCATGCCCCACGTCAGATACTCTCCCGCGTACCATTCGCCGATCGACGGCGTTATCGCCGAGCTCAACAACCCGGCAACGACGAGCTGATCCGAGTTGGTCTTCGCGCCGACGACGAACATGCCGATCGAGAGCGCCGTGCCGCCCAGCGACAAGCCAAGCGCGACGTTCGGATCCTTGTCATCCGCAGCGGGTGGAGGCGGTGCCGCGGGGAGAGGCGTGCCGATCGGGGTCATCCCGGGCGGGTCTGCGGATGCGACGCGTGCTACCGCGACGAGCACGATGACAAGCGTAGGGCGCATGAGGGAACGCCAGTGCAGCTGATGATCCAACTGCTATCCAGGCGAGATCGCGGCAGCGCGCGGCAGGAATCCACCACTGCCCTGTCAGAACGAGCCGCCGACCATCATGCCTGGGGCGGGGCCGCCCGTCGTGGGGTACGCGACCGGCGCGACGACGACCTTGTGATGATGGCGTTCGTTGTATGCGGTCGCAGCAGTCGATGCGTGGCCGATGTCGTAGATCGTTCCAGCGGCGTAGCCGAGCAGGCCGAGCGCCACGAGCACCGTGCCATTGCTCGACGATCCCGATTGTGCGCAGTCATCGATGCACGCGCTTGCAGCGACACCCGCGAAAGCGATCGCCGCCGACGCCGCGCGGATTCCCATCCCCCAAGTCAGGTATTCGCCGGAGTACCACTCGCCGAGTGAAGGCGTAACCGCGGTGCTGACGAGACCACCGACCGCGAGCTCGCCGTTATTGGTTTGCGCACCGACGATCGTCATGCCGATCGACAGAGCGAGGCCGCCTGCCGACAGCGCGAGTGCGATGCCGGGATGTCTAGGCCTGGCGATCGACGGTGCCGCCGGCGCTTCGAGTCCGGTCACGGTCGGAACGTCGGCCGAAGCAACGCGGGCGGTCGTGACGAGCACAGTAGTGAACGCAGCGAGTCGAGTCAGCATGACCGTTCGCATGTGCAGCGAATGGTCCAACCGGTGCCAGCCCGCTAGCGCCGCGAAACCACAGATCGCACCGGCAGGATTTCGACGTCAGCCGCGCGGGTGTCCGGCGAAGCCCCACCGGACATGTTGCAGCGCTGTTACTGGTGACGATCGATGCAGCCCGCGCTGACCGCCGCGATCGCATCGGCTTGCGCGCCCTTGTCGACGAACACCTGTTCGCCGGAGCACGTCGAGGTGTCGCCGGCATAGCAATGGATCGAGACGTCGTTACCCGCCACCGCGTGGACGGCGTCGTAATAGAACGCGCCGCCGCCACTCGAGCCGTTCGCGTTGTTGTTGCCGCAGAACCAGAAGCTCATCGCCGTCTTCGGATACGCGTACGTCGCGCCGTCGGTGACGATGCTGTCGGCGTGCCATGCGGTCTTGTCGGCCGGCAGCACGCAGTCCGGGGTCGTGCAGCTGCACGTCGTCGTCGATTCGATGCCGTCGATCGCGCCCGCGGGCAGCGGATCGACCGGTTGCGGGATCTCGGGACAGAACGCCGGCGCCGGGCCGGTGTAATCCGGGACATCACAACCGACGTCCATCTTCGACACCGCAGGGCCGCTGACGATCATCGTGTAGTCGAAGATCGACCCGAGGCCGTACGCGGCGAGCGAGTAACCGAGCGAAGCGCCGCCACCGCTGATGCCGCCGCCGCAGAAGCCGCCGCTCGTATGGACGTTGTCGTGAATCCATTTGTAGGCGGTCGCGGGCAGGCAGCCGGAGTGCAGCGCCCCGACGCCGTGGATCTGCCAGTCGGCTTTCCATTTGAGCTGGACGACGCGCAGGTTGTTGGCGAGAAAGCCTTCGACGAGGTTGCCCGGGCCGGTGCCCCAATACGTCGTGCCACCGCCGCCATCGTGCAGCGTCATCGTACCGACCGGAGTCGTCGCAGGCGTCGAGATCGCGATCTCGACGGTGTCGGTATAGAGGCCGCCGCAATCGATGACGAGCGACTCGCACGTCGCGCCGGGCTCTGGCTGACCGCCTTGTGTGCTGCACGCCGTGGCTTGAGCGGTCACCGTACCGAGCGGCAACGCATTGCTGACGCCGCTATCCGGTGTGTTGCTGCCGGCCGTATCGATCGCAGGCGCATCGGATGACGTGCCGCTGTCGACCGCGCTCGACGAACCGTGGTTACAAGCGAGGAGCAACGAAGCTAAGACGTAGGTGCGCATGGCCACCTATTCTGCAAGCGAGTCGCCATGCCCAAGTCCGCGCGATCGATGGCAGCGGTGGTACCTCGAGGGACCGGTGGCCCTAGGCACACGCGGTCTCTCGACGTACCGGCCCGTAGACGGGATCCCCTTGGCCTAGTGGCCGATGTGGACCGGCTTGCGCTTGCCGGCTTCGCCACTGCGCATGAGCATGACGCGCAGGATCACCGGCGAGATCACTTCGTTGATCCCGACGACGCCGAATACGATCAGCGCCGCCTTCCCGCCGAACGTCGGGAACGTCGCTTGGACGAGCAGGGCGAGTGCGAGCGCGAGCCCGGACTGCGGTACCAGGCCGAACCAGGCATACTTGCGCACGACGTCGAGCGCGCCGGTGCGCGCGCACGCGATCTTGCTTCCCGTGTAGAACCAGAACGCGCGGGTTGCCGCGATGATGACGACCGGGACGATCGCTTCGACGAGCTCGTTCAGGTGAATCTTGCCGCCGGCGAGCGCGAAGAACACGAGGAACACCGGCAGCTGCGCGCTCTCGAACTCGACGAGTAGGTCGTGGGCATTCGCGCGCGAGAAGTTCTCGAGCCAGATCCCAGCCGCGAGCATGACGATCAGCGGATCGAGGTGAATGCGCGCGCCGATCTCGGCGACGACCACGCACGCGAGCACCGCGAACAACGCGGCGCCGCGTTTGACGACCCGAACGTATTGGCCGACGACCATGCCGATCGCGACCCCGAACACGACCGAGCCGAGCAACTCCCAAACGACCGCGAGCGCGGCCTCGGTGACGTCGATGCCGCCGCCGATCACCGCGCTCGTGATCGTCGATGTCGCCGAGTACATCAGCAGCACGACGAAGTCGGCAAGGACGACCGAGCCGAGCACGACCTGGCTGAGCGGGCCCTCCGCGCCGGTCTCCGACAGCATCGCCATCACGACCGCGGGAGACTGTGCTGACAGCGCGACCCCCAGCACGCCGCACACTGCCAGCATCTGGACCAGGCTCATGTCGCCGAAGAAGTCGAGCAGGTGCAAGATCGGCCCGAGCAGGAACAACACGCCGGCGACGACGAGCTGCGCGCCGATCACCGCGTACAGCGTCATCGCGCGCAGTGTCGGCATCACAGGCTTCAAGCGCTTGAGGTTGAGCTCGCTGCCGGCTTGGAGTGCGAGCACGCAGATCGCGACGTCGGCGACGACCTTGAGCGACACGTTCATGTCGGCGGTGACAAGGCCGAGCACCGACGGCCCTGCGATCACGCCCGCGACGATGTAGCCGGTCAGCTTCGGCATCGAGAACCGGCTGAAGATCTTGCCGGTGAAGAACGCGGCGAGCAGTAGAAACCCGAAACCGAGCTCCGCGCCGCCGATGGTGATGCCGCCGGTAAAGCTGCGGACCGCGTGCATCAGGCCACCGACCGCGAGCAACAACAACAGCGGGATCACTGCCCACCTCCGTTGCCGGGCTCGCGCGGCACTGGCGTGTCGTCACGATAGATCGGACCGTCGACGGCGTCGTCGTGCGCGTCGTCGAGTTGATCGATCGGCGCCGACTCTTCGAGCTCGTCGATCGGTGCGACGGGCGCATCGGGCGTTCCCGCGTCTTGCGCTGGCGCGCGCGCGACGAGGAATTCGGTCACGATCGATCCCGCGACGACCGCGGTCACGACCCACGGCAGCGCCTCGTCCTTGGACAGCGCATCGGTGCTGATCACGAGCGCGATCGACAAGCCCGACAACGGCGTGATCAGCTGGCGTTGATCGGCGAACGTGCTCGGCAGCGACGCACCGACCGCGGTCTTCGCAGCGACCACGCCGGCCCACTTGCCGATCGCCCGGCCGGCGACGAACAACGGTACGAGCACCCAGCCGCGCCAGTCGCCGACATCCCACACCGCGCCGACGATGATCAGGAACAGCAAGTGCACCGGTCGTTCGAGCTGCGCCAGGATGCGATAGACGTTGTCGCGCTGGTCGTTCGGGAAGTTCGTGATCAACGCGCCCGCCAAGAAGCACACGACGATCGGCGACAAGTGCAAGTAACCGGCGAGCCCAGACGCGAATGCGATGCCGCCGAGCATGAGCGCGAGGAATTCGGGATCCGACTGCGGCACGCGCAGCATCGCGAAGATCAGCACGCCGACCGCGAGCCCCAAACCGAGCGAGATGAAGATCCATACGGTGTCGGGCAACTGCCACGCGGTCGACGCGTCGTCGCGGAAGTACGCGGTGATGAACAGCAAGCCGACCACACCGACGAGCTCGTCGAGCTGCGCGAGCAACACGTCGACGCCGCGCCCCTCGTGCCACGTGCGATTCGCGAACCCGCGGAACTTGCGCGGTGCGGTCATCGCGGCGGCGGTGCCGAGCAGCACGACGTCGCGCCACACCGCCGGCTGATCCCACGATTGGCCGAACGCGAGGATCACCGCACCGCAGCCAGCCGCGGTGACCGCAAATGGCCCGAGCGCCTCGACAAGGATCAGATAGGCCGTGCCCTTCGGCACGCGATCGAGCACGCGGATATCGAGCTGTGCGCCGATGATGAAGCCGAGCCAGCCGAGGCCGAAGTGCAAGACCGGGCGGAGCTTGCCGAGCACGTCCCCCGACAGGATGCCGATGCTCGGCAGCGACGCGATCATGCCGAGCGCGACGAACGGGAAGCCCGCGGTGATCACCCCGCTGATCCCGAGCTGTTCTTGGAACCGCACGACCCGGCGGTGGCCGCCGAGGAATGCGAGCACGATTAGAGCGAGCAGCCCACCGATCAGCTTGATCGCGTAGAGCGAGTCTTGCGTCGTCGTATGTGCCGGTTCAGCGCCCGTCGTCGCAGCGTTCGAGCTCGCGATCGGCGCGATCAGCGGTTTCGGCGTCGCCGCTGGCTTGGCATCCGGCGGCGTGACCGATGCCGGCGGCGGTGTAGCGACCGCCGAGCCCAATCCCGCTGGTTGTGCCGACGCGACGCCGGCGCCGATCAATAGCAACAGGATGATCGCGCGCTTCAGGACGGCTCCCCGACCAGGCGGTCGAACGCTTTCGCGAAGCCGGCGTCTTGCGCGCACTTGCCCAACAGAGGCGCGACCGAGATCGCCTTGGCCGACGCGTCGATGTCGGCTTCGTGCGGGGCGAGCGCGGTACGGAGTTGCATGATCTTGTCGCGACCCGCGTGCAAGATGTGGGCGTTCGCGGCGATGACGTCGGCGAACGAGTCGGCGAGCGCGTTGAGCGCGGTGGTGGCCGCCGCGCAATCAGCGCTGCTCTCGACCACATGCTGGAGCTGATGGTAGAGATCGGCCGCGCGAGTCGCGAGCCGCGGCAGATCATCGACGAGCGCAGGCGGAGGCGCATCCGGCACCGCAGCATCGGTCGCGCTCGAGGGGTGAGACGACGTGACCGGCGTCGGGTGTCCGGCCGGGTGGCCACAGCCGAGCGCCACGATCGCGGCCCAGGCCGTGCGCGACATCGCGGCATCGTGCCACGCTTAGCAGTGCGGCGTCACTGGCACTGGGCGTCCGTCACGAGCGCCCCGTTCGCGGCCGGAACGCCGATCGGAATCGCGAGCACGGCTCCCTTCGGCGGGGTGCCGGAGTTCGTCTCGGTCCCAAGCACGATGACGTCGTCGATCCCATCGCTGTTGATGTCAGCGGTCGCGAGGTCGACGAGGTCGATCGGGAGCGCCGCCGATGCGAGCGTCTCGAGCGGCTGACCGAGCACCGTGCGCGCATACGACAGCTCGAGCAGCGTTCCGGCTTTGAGCTTCATGCCCCAGATCGCGTCGGCGGCTTGGTCGGTGTCGAATTGGCCGACCGCGATCTTGTCCGGCGCGGTCAGTGCGGGCTCGCTCGCTAGCGTCAGCAGCTCGTCCTTGTTGTCGATCGTCGCGATCAAGGACGTGTCGAGCTCCGCACCGGCCGCGGTCACGTTCGTGACGATCATCTCCGGGTTATCGCTACCGGTGAATCCCAGCGTCGCACCGGCGACCGGCAACAGCACCGAGCACAACCCGGTGCCGGTGCACGGATAGTACGCGCGCGATGTTGTCGGCTGCAGTAGGGCCGTCACGAAGTCGATCTCGAACACCGGATCGACCGAGGTCGATCCCATCGACGGGTCGATCCGCGTGGCGCAGCCGCCGCCATCGAGGATGTTGTTGCCCACCGTTCCCGGCAACGCCTGCGTCACCGTGTTGTCGGTCGTGGCCATCGAATACACGGCATAGCCGCTGCCGTGGAACACGATCTGCGCCGGCGAGGTGCCGCACGGCGGGAGCACGATCGCGTCATCGAACGTGTATCCGTTGCACGCCAGCGCCTTCGAACATCCCGTCACGTTGGACTTGCCGAGCAGCTTCGTCGCGAGGCCGTTCGTATCGACGACGTAGAGGTCGATGTCGGTGCCGGTCGTCGGAATCGCGAGCGCGGCGATCGGGCGGGTCGCGTTCGGTATCGTGCCCGGCAGCGTGGCGACGGGGTTGCCGGGCGCCGCGGTGACCGTGCCATCGGCTCCGACGCCGTAGAGATTCAGATCGTCGAGCGTGGGGTTGCCGGCATCGATCTCGATGCAGCCGAGCATCCACGTCGTACCGGTCCGGCCGACCGCGCAGAACCGCGTGACGTTAGCCGGCGGCGACAGCGTCGTTGGCATCGGATGCGAGAACGGCGTGATCGCCGTGTACAGCGGCAGCGATTGCGCCGCCCACGCGACGCGAACTTGGACGGCATATCCAGCGACCGTGCTCGGCGGCACCGGATGGATCGTCGCGATGCCGTTGCAGGTCAGCGTCTGCTCGGTCGGTTGCCAGACCCCATCCATGACTTGGCCATCGATCGTCGACGTCACCGCGTCTCCGCCGCTCGCGGACGTCGTGCCGGCCGGGCCGTAGACCGTCCAGGTGACGGCGCGCTGATCGATCGAGTCACCGTTTGCATCGATCGTCGTCACGTAGCGGCCGAGGCTGTCGGCCGCGCCCGAGCCCGGGTCGATCGGCGCGATCGAGACGGTCGCCGCGAGGTTGGTCGCGATCGTGATCTGTACGTTGCCGGACACGGCATCTTGTTCGGCGCAGCCGATCGATACGAGCGCATCGGCGTTGAAGCCGCGCGCGACGATGACCTTGTGGTCCTCGCGCGACAGGCCGTCGAGCGAGCCGGTATTCGGATCCGGGGGCGAGATCGTCTCCTCGGCGACCTGAATGGCCGCGAGTTGGGAGGCGTCGAGATCGCCGAACTCGATGTTCTCGCAGGTCAGGGTCGCGGACTGATAGACCGCGATCTCGGTGCTCGAGATCACGAGCGCGGCAGGGTGGTCGACCGTGATGCTGAGGGTCGGATCTGAGCTGCATGCCGCCAGTAGGACCACCGGGCACCATCTCATCCGTAAAATCGTATCACTCATCGTTGAGCGCTTTGCTGTGCGCGGGTTCACGTGTCGGTTATTCTCGCGCGGTGACATTCGATCGGCGGACGCTGATCCAGACCGGCTTGGCGATGACGGCCACCCGAGGCCGGACCGCTCCGCGCTCTTACAATCTTCAAGTCCTGGGCCAGGACGGCGCGCGCATCGCACTCGGCGCTCGCGCGATCGTCGTCGGTGCAGGTTCCACCTGTGATCTCGTGCTCACCGATCCGCAGGTGTCGCGCCGTCACGCCGAGCTGTCCATCACCCCGGATGGAATCAAGATCAAGGACCTCGGTTCGACGAACGGCACGTGGTGGCAGGGCACGAAGGTCGGCGAGGTGGTGGTCCCTCCGGGTGCCACCATCAAGTTCGGCGAGACGCCGGTGCGGATCGCCGCTTCCGATGCGCCGTCGCTCCCACCGAGCGACCGCGATCACTTCGGCGATGTCGCGGGGCAAAGTGTCGCGATGCGCGAGCTGTTCGCGGTGCTCGAAATGGCGAGCCCGTCGGATGCGACCGTGCTGATCGAGGGCGAGTCCGGCACCGGCAAGGAGTTGGTCGCCAGCGCGATCCATGGCGCGTCGTCCCGCGCCGCAGGGGCGTTCGTCGTGGTCGATTGCAGCGCGATCGCCGAGAGCCTGATCGATTCGCATCTGTTCGGTCACGTCCGCGGCGCGTTCACCGGCGCGGATCGCGATCGCAAGGGTGCGTTCGTCGAAGCGTCGGGCGGCACGTTGTTTCTCGACGAGCTCGGCGAGCTGCCGCTGTCGGCGCAGGCCAAGTTGTTGCGGGTGCTCGAAGCGCAGACCGTGCAGCCGGTCGGCGCGGATCGCCCGGTCAAGGTCGATACCCGGGTCGTCGCGGCGACGCATCGCGACCTCGCGCGGATGGTCGCGGAGAAGGAATTCCGGTTCGACTTGTTCTATCGGCTCGCGGTCGTCCACGTCGCGCTGCCGCCGCTGCGCGATCGGCTCGAGGATCTGCCGCACCTCGTCGCGACGTTCTATCACCGGCGTGGCATCGACCCGGGGCCGATCGACGGCGAGAACCTCGAGAAGCTGCGCCGCTACGCATGGCCGGGCAACGTTCGCGAGCTCCGCAACGCGCTCGAGCGCGCGTGGGCGATGTCGGGGCCGGCTTCGAAGTTCCGCGACCTCAAGATCTGGCTCGATACGTCGGCTGCGGCGCCGCAGCTCTCGGAAGTCGTGGACACGTCGCTGCCGTTCAAGGACGCCAAAGAGCGCTGGAACGATCAGTTCGAGAAGCGCTACGTCGCGCTCGTGTTCGCGTCGAACGCTAACAACGTGACGCGCGCGGCCGAGCACGCAGGCTTGTCGCGCCGGCACTTCCGCGAGCTGCTGTACAAGCACGGCATCGTCGAGCGACCGACCGACGGCAACGACGCCGAGGGCTGATGATCGCTCGCTTCGGCGCGTACGAAATCCTGTTCGAGCTCAAGTCCGGCGGCATGGGCGCGGTGTTGCTCGGGCGCCGCCGCGGCCCCGGCGCATTCGAGCAGCTCGTCGCTATCAAGACGATTCGCCAGGAGTACGCGAACGCCGAGTCGGTGCGCGCGATGTTTCTCGACGAAGCAGCGATCCTCGCGCGGCTCGGCCACCCCGGCGTCGCGACCGTGCACGACTTTGGCGAGGAGAACGGCGCGCTGTACATGGTGATGGAGTACGTCGCCGGCATTCCGTTTCGCGAGCTGATCGACATGCGCCCGCCGCCCGAAGTGTCCGCGCGTGCGATCGCCGAGGCGTGTCGCGGCTTGAACGCGGCGCACGAGCTACGCGACCTCGCCGGCCACGAGCTCGGGCTCGTCCATCGCGACATCAGCCCGGACAACTTGATGTTGGGGTTCGACGGCCACGTCAAGGTGATCGATTTCGGCATCGCGCTGGTCAAGAACCGGCAAGCGCCGGTCACCGAGTTCGGCACGGTCAAGGGCAAGCCGCCGTACATGTCGCCCGAGCAGGTCAAGAACGAGCCGATGGATCGGCGCAGCGACGTGTTCTCGCTCGGCACGGTCGCGTGGGAGCTGCTCACCGGCCGCGGGTTGTTCGAAGGCGACTCGCTGTATGCGATCGCGTACGCGGTCGACAACCAGGAGATCCAACCGCCATCGAAACTCGCGGGCGCGATGCCGAGCGGGCTCGATGCCGCGGTGCTGCACGCGCTACAGCGCGATCCTGGCAAGCGGACGGCGACCGCTGCGGCGTTCGCGGAAGAGCTCGAGCTCGTGCTCAATGCGTTCGGCGGCGAGACGCTCGAATCGTGGGCGGATCGCGAGCTCAAGGTCGTGCGCGAGGCGCATCGCGAATGGCTCGCGAGCGTCGCGGCCGGTGGAGTCAAGCCAAATCCGGGGCGGGCGACCGGCTCGCACACCGAGATGGCGCCACTCGGGCTCGCGCAGACCGAGGGACGCGTGGTCAAGGCGACGCCGATCGTCAAGCCGGACGCGGTCGATGGCCTCGGCGCGACCGCACCACAGACGTCGGTCGGCGCGGGCGACGGTGACGTCTTTGGAACCGCGCCGTCCTCCGGCGGCGCTGCCGGCCGGGGGCGAGCCCCGTCCGTCGATGCGCTCGTGCCGCG
>CAZDGY010000019.1:0-20998 GCA_964504685.1 uncultured Kofleriaceae bacterium
CCGATCCAGCGCCCGCGCCACCCGCCGCTCCGCCGGACGAGCCGCACTCGAGGCTGGGTCGGTTCATCCAGCGCTATCACACGTTCTTGTCGAGCTTCGTGATCGGCGTCGCCGGCTTGATGGCGACGTCGATCTGGCAGTGCCGCCAGTCGGCGACGCAGGCGAGCCAAGCGGCGGCGACCCAGAAAGTCGCCGAGACCCAAGCGCAGAACAGCTGGAAGATCGAACGCGCCGAGATCCTCGGCAAGAATCTCCAGACGCTCGCAGCGGGCGGATCGGCTGCCGCTGATCAGAAGTTCGGCGTGCTGCTATCGCTGACTCGCGCCGAGATCCTCGATCCCGAGCTCGCGGTGTCGTACGCGCTCGAGCTCGGCAAGGACAACGCCGACTACATGTTGTCGGTGCTCGCGAGCACACCGACCAAAGACTACGTGCGGCTCGAGCGCGCGTTCACGCTGTCGTGCGACGAGAAATACGGCGTGTCGCCGGCGATCGATGCGTGCAACGACAAGCTCGCCGCTCGGTCGGCAGCGATCGGCCAGCTAATCGCGGACGAGCTCGCTCCGGCACTCGCGGGCGATGGACAGCCGAGCTCGCTCGGCCCGCTCGCGCTGCTCAAGGACGAGCGCAAGGTCCAGCTCGACGTCCAGCAACTGACCGGCCTGTTCGAATCGGCGATCGTCGCGTTGTACGAAGCGCGCCAATGGGACGAGCTCGGCAAGTTCGCGGCGACGTCGCCCGGCGCTCACCTCGTCGAATCGCTCGCGCTCGCGGCCGCGCGCACCGGCGAGTTCGTCACCGATGACGAAGCGAAGACGCTCGCGCAGTTTCACGCGGCCCAGACGAAATGGCTCGACGACTATCTCGTCAGCAAGCCATGCGACGCCGAGTGCAAAGGCCGGTTGGTGGAGGTCATGCTGTCGCACTATGAAGAGGCACAAGGCGACTTCGACGTCTCGTTACGCAAGCTCCTCGAGAGCGCGCACACGCAATCGGGGATCGCGGTGACCCACCTGCACTCGCGCCTGTTGTGGTGCCAGGTAGGCGATGCGGACCTCGCCGAGCTCCGCGATCGCGTGCTCGTGCCGGCGGCGGCCGAGCTGACGAAGTCGGTGGTCGATCCGTCGAGTCGGAGCGCGATCGTCAGCTTGCTCGCGATCACGGCCGAGCCTGCGGCTCCCGACGCCGCCGCCGCGCTCGCGTGGGCCAATGCCCTCGCCGGCCTCGACGCGGAGAGTGCGAAGCAGTTCAAGGAGCGTCGCGCGAAAGCCGCAAAGCACCGACAGGCGCCCCCGCCCGCGATGAAGAAGCTGGATTTCTGCATCGCCCAGCCTGCGACAGCAGTGATGCCTGATGGTAGCGCCGCGCCAGCGGACACACCGTAGACGCGCCGTGACAGTTCGCTGCGGCGAGTTCATGATTCTCGTATGCGCAAATCCCTTGTCGCAATCGCGATCGCTGCGGCCGGCTGTGCGGAGAGCCGGCCGGTTGTTGACCCGCCGAACCCGACCGTCGGTCCGCCCGGCGCAGGTGGCGTGATCGCCGGCATCGTTCATCAAGCCAACGGTCTGCCACTCGCCGGCGCTACGATCGCGGTCGGCCGGACGAGTGTCGTCGCCGATGCCAACGGCGCGTTCCGCATCGAGCAAGTCGCCCCGGGCGACCACAAGCTGCTCGTCGGGTTCGACCACCGCATCTACGAGCTCGGCCAGGTGAAGGCAAATACCGAGCTCGATCTCGCGGTCACGCTCGGGATGCGCCACCTCGACGGCGAGCTGTTGACGATCCCGCCGAGTGCACAGGGCGCCGCCGATGCGCGCACGCTCGCGCTACACGGCACCGACGTAGGCACCTCGTCGTCGTCGCGGCACTTCTAGATCATGCGTCTCGTCGCGCTCGCATTGACGATGATCGGCTGCGGACCGTGGCGGCCGCCAATGTCGGCGGCGGACGTCGTCGCGCCCGGCACGATCAGCGGCCGAGCCTACGATCTCGACCATCAGCCGGTAGAGGGCGCGCTGATCCAGATCGACGGTGCGCACTCGACGTTCACCGACCACTCCGGCGCCTTCACGGTCGACAACCTCGGCCCGGGCCTTCACTACGTCTCCGTCGAGCTCGGAAGCGGTCCGAAGCTCTATGGGCCAATGCCCGCGCAGACTCGGCTCGTCCTCGAGGTCGACACCGAGCCCAGCCGCGAATACCTGCTGCTTCTCGTGCTGCCGCCGATCATCGACGCCTCCTTCGACGCCCCAGACCACAGCGTGGCGTTGGACTCGCGTCAGCTAGCGAACCTTCCAGTCCGGCGCTAGCAGCTAGCGCTCGGCATTGTCGGTTAGAGTAGAGCGGCTATGGATCACGCCCCGCTGCTCGCGAAGATCCCGATGTTCGAGGGATTGTCGGCCGAAGATCTCTCGGAGCTCGCGCGCAGCTTCGTCGAGCGCAAGTTCGCCGCCGGCGCGATCATCATGAACCAAGGCGACGCCGGCACTGCGATGTACATCGTCGCGGATGGTGACGTGAACATCTATCTGCCGGGCGAGGCGTCGCGGCGGATCTCGCTCAAGGACATCGCCCGCGGCGAGTATTTCGGCGAGATCGCACTGTTCGACGACAAACCGCGGTCGGCGAGTGCGCTCGCGACCACCGACGCCACTCTGCTCGAGCTCGATCGCAACACGCTTTCGAAGTACCTCGCGCAACGGCCGCACGCCGCGATGCTGTTGCTGCGAACGCTCGCGACCCGGTTGCGCGAGACGAACGAGATGTTGTCGCAACGCGCCGCGAAGAACGTGGTGCAAGAGATCGAGAGCAAGCTGACCTGGAGCCAGAAGCTCGCGGATAAGGTCGCGGAGCTTAACGGTAGCTGGGCGTTCATCTTGTTCTTGCTCGCGACGACCGCCGTGTGGGTGCTGCTCAACGCCGAGTCGCTCAGAGCGCCGCAGTTCGATCCGTATCCGTATCAGCTGTTCAACCTCGCGCTCGCGGTGCTCGTGGGCTTGCAAGGTCCGCTGATCGTCATGAGCCAGAACCGACAGTCGACCAAGGATCGTGCGACCGCCGAGACTGACTTCCAGGTCAACCTCAAGAACGAGGTCAACATCGAGACGTTGTTGCGCGAGCTCGGCGAGATGCGCGCCGAAATGGGTAGCCGGCTCGATAAGCTCGAAGGTCAGACGAGTCGGACGAAGTAGTACGCGCTGATCACGAGTCCGACGGTCACGACCGACCAGCGCAGCACCGCGGATGGCACGCGCGCCGAAATCGCGCCGCCGATCACCCCGCCGACCAACGACGCGACCGCCATCGCGATCGCCGCCGGCCATGCGACGAGGCTCGAGCCGACGAACACGACCGCCGCCGCGACGTTGACCGACAGCGACACCGCTTGCTTCAGTGCGTTGACGCGAACGAGTGAATCGTCGAGCACGACCGCGAGCGCGGCGAGCACGATCACGCCCATCGCCGCGCCGAAATAGCCGCCGTAGATCGCGGCGAGGCCGACCGGGAGTGCAGCCCACACTTCGCGGTGCTGACCGCCTCGCGCCGCCGCGCGCGCATCGAGCCAGCGCCGCAGCCGAGTCTGGCCAGCGAGCATGCCGGCGGCGAACAACAGCAAGAACGGCACGACGATGACGAACGCGGCCTCACCGGTTTTGAGCAGCAATAGCGCACCGACGACACCGCCGACCGCACCGGCCGGAATGACCGCGTAGAGCCGCGCGCGCTGCCCGACGAGCTGCTTGCGCTGCGCGATCGTCGCGCCGAAGTAGCCCGGGCACATCGCGATCGTGTTCGTCACGCTCGCGGCGACCGGCGGCAGCCCCGCGGCGACGAGCGCGGGGAACGTGATCAAGCTCCCGCCGCCCGCGATCGCGTTGACGATGCCGCCGGCTAGTGCGGCACCGCTCACCAGCGCGGTCGCGCCGACATCCATCGCGCGACTATACGACCCGGCGCTATGGTTGGACATGTCTGCCGAGCACCCGCGCTACCGCGTCGAGGGAACCGACCACATCGTGGACATCCAGGTCGGGGCGCTCGACCGCTTGTTCGACAACCGCGACCCAGCGCCATTTCGCGAGCGCGACCTCGATCCAGATCTCGTCGAGTACCTCGTCGACGCATCCGAAGACCTTCAGCGAGTGCCGATGCGGCTCGTGCTGTGGTTCACGCCGCCGTTGCCCAGCAAAGACATCTGCGCCGCGCTGAAGTCGCACTTCGAGTACGAGCTCGAGCGCATCGATCGCCGGCGCCGGCAGCAGCGCCGGATCGGCCAAGCCTCGCTGGTGATCGGCTTCGTGCTGCTCGTCGTGCTGTTGTCGATCGCGCAGTTCGTCGACCGGCTGCCGATCGGCGGGTTACGCGGCCCGCTACACGAAGGCCTCGTGATCATCAGCTGGGTCACGATGTGGCGGCCGATCGATACCCTCGTGTTCGATTGGGTGCCGCTGCGCCGCAGTCGCCGACACCTGCAGAAGCTGCACGACGCGCCGACCGAGGTCCGCGAGGGCCGCCCCTACTGACCGGTGCAGTTCGTGACCTTGAGCGCGGCGCTCACGTCGAGCGTGCGCGGATCGCCCAACGCGGTCAGCGCGGTGCAGTCCAACGCGACCGAGAAGTCGTGAGTATGGTCACCGTCGTTCGGCGCGATCGAGCAGCTGCCGGTGTAGGTCACACCGATCGCGGTGACCTGCGCTTGTGCGCTGCCGCTCTTGTTCTGTTCCGTCAACACGAGCTCGCTGACCCCGTTCGTCGAGTTCGATTGGTTGAGGTCGGCGCTCCACATGTTGTCGCCGTAGTCGCACGTCCCGAAGAAATCGTTGCCGAGGCCCGGTGGCGCATCGAGCACCATGGCGCTCGCGGCCCACGGCTGCACCATCAGGTCCGCGTGGCCGGGGTTGTGGATCGTCGCGCTTAACGTGCCATCGATGTCGATCACGCTCGATCCACATCCAGCGCAGGCGAGCGCACATCCCAAGCCAAGGGCGAGTCGGTTCGTGGTCATGACCACAACCTTATCCTCGCCGGCTCAGGCCCAGTAAGGCGTCGCACCCCAATTGCGATAGACCCCGGCCGCATAGTCGAGATCATCGAGATCGGGCCAGTGGTCTTTGTCGAACCCTGGAATCTTGTCGAGCGCTTCCTTCGTCACGTTGACGATGAAGCGTTGCTTCGACTCGTCGACAGTGATCGCAGCCCACGGCAGCGCGAACAACTTGTTCTTGATGCCCATGAAGCCGCCGAACGACAACACCGCGTACGCGATGCGGCCCGATGTGACGTCGACCATGAGCTCTTCGATCTTGCCGATCGCCTCGCCGCTCATGTTGATCACGCGATCGTGGATCAGCTTCGATGCACCGACGGTCCTGCGAAAGTTATTCATAACGTGCTCCTTCGACCGACGAGGCAGCAAGCCGCGTTCCAACGTCGTCGCGCGGTCTCGGCACGCGATTCGCACGGATCCGACCTCAATCAAGGAGGACGAGATGCCGAGAGGAAGCAAGGCGAGCTACACGAGCAAGCAGAAGCGGATGGCGAAGCACATCGAGGACAGCGCGAAGAAGCGCGGGGCGTCGACGAAGCGCGCGGCGCAAATCGGGTGGGCCACGGTCAACAAAGAGACCGGTGGCGGCAAGAAGACCGGCAGCGGGCGGGGCAAGAAGATGAGCACCGCTTCGAGCCGTAAAGGTGGGCGTCGCAGTCACATGGGGCCGTCGCGCCCGATGCGCTAACGCCATTTCGGCGCGACGAGCCGACGCTTGCCATCAGCAGCGAGCGTCACGTCGGGCGCATCGAGGGCGTCGCGATCCCACAGCTTGCAAGTCACTTGCTTGTGCTGCTGATCGAGCGCCTCGCAGTAGTTCGTGAACTCGCAGCGACGGATCTCGGCGCCGCGCCCGGCGCGCAGCTTCGCGAACCAGTCGGGATCCGCGAGGGTCTGACGTGCCGACGCGACAAAATCCGCGTCGCCGCGGACGAGCGCGCCTTCGGCATCGGCGAAGTCTGCGATGCCGCCAGCGGTGACGATCGGCGTGGACATGCCCGCGCCGCGCACCGCCGCGCGAATCTGCGCAGCCAGCCCGACGTTGCGCGCGAACGGGCCGCGGGCGTCGGAGTAGATCGTCGGCATGCACTCGTACCCGGACTGCCCGGTGTACGGATACGCCGACCAGCCGACCTTCGGCTGCTTCGCGTCTTCGAACTTGCCGCCCTTCGAGATCGACAAGAAGTCGAGGCCCGCACGCGCGAGCTCGACGCCGAACCACGCGGCATCCTCGATGTGGTTACCGCCGGCGATCACGTCATCGCCGAGATAGCGGCAGCCGACGAGGGCGCGCGCCGCGATCCGCTCGCGCACCGCCGCGACGACCTCGAGTGGCAACCGGACGCGCTGCTCGCGCGGGCCACCATAGCCATCGTCGCGCGTGTTGAGCGCGGAGAGAAACGACGCCATCGTGTAGGCGTGCGCGTAGTGCAGCTCGACGCCGTCGAAGCCGGCTTTCACCGCCCGCTCGGCCGCATCCGCAAACAATGGCGGCAGCACGCGCGGCAGCTCGGCGATGTGCGGCAGCTGCGTGTCGGTGACGCGCTCGCGATAGCCGCGCTCGAGATCGTCGAGCTCGCGCGCGGTGAGCACGCCGGACAGCTTGCTGTCGGGGATCGCAGCGAGCTTGGTGCGGAGCTCGTCGTCGCTGCACGTAAGCGCAGCCTCATCGCCGAGTCGCGCGAGCGCGCTGCGGTGATGCTCGCCGACCGCTAGGAATCGCGCGAAGAACTTATCGCGCGGCGGGCGCCGGCGAATCGCGAGAAAGTCGATGAGCTGGATGAACAACAGTGTCCGGCCGCCGGACGCTTCGCGCACCGCGCTCACGAGCTGCGACAAGCCCTCGATGAACCGGTCGTGACCGATGCGGAGCAACGGCCCGGACGGGATATCGCGAATCCCGGTGGCCTCGACGACGAGCACGCCGGGCTGGCCCTCGGCGAACCGGCGATACCAATCGATCACGTCGCGGGTTACGAACCCGTCCTCGGTCGCGCGCCACGGCACCATCGCGGGCACCCAGGTCCGGCTCGTCGCGGTCCGCGTGCCGATCGCGAGCGGCTGGAACAACAGAGCGTTCGCGGCGGCCTCGGCGGTGGGCCACGTCACCTGCGGAAGCTCGTGCTTGATCCGCTCCGGCGGTTGCCACATCGCCAGGGAGTCGTACCATGCCGCCATGCTCAACGTTGGCGACCCGATGCCCGAGACCACCCTCGTCGGCGACTCCGGTCCGGTGAACCTGCGCGATCACGTCGGAAAGCCGCTCGTCGTCTACTTCTATCCGAAGGACGAGACCTACGGCTGCACGAAGGAAGCGTGCTCGTTCCGCGATCAGTACGAAGACTTCGTCGGCGCCGGCGCCGAGGTCATCGGCATCTCGCGCGATGACGCGAAGTCGCATGCCGAGTTCAAGACCAACCACCGCTTGCCGTTCACGCTGCTCAGCGATCCAGCCGGCAAGGTCGCATCGGCGTGGGGGGTCAAAGGCGCGCTCGGCTTGATCCCGGGCCGCGTTACGTTCGTGTTCGACAAGGCCGGCGTCTGCCGCCACCGCTTCGACTCGGCGATTCGCTTCGGCCGTCATGTCGACGAAGCGCTGCAGATGGTCAAGACGCTCGGCGCCTGATGGCGAAGCGCGGCCGACGCGTGGGCGAGCAACGTGCGCGACGCCTGCGCGAGCACGCCGCGCGCCAAGCACGAGACCACGCCGACGAAGATCAGCTGCGACGACGGTGCGCCGAGCTCGAGGCCACGATTGCTACGGCTCCCGAACGGTCCGAGGAGCTGCTCGATCCCACGACCCAAGCGCGGCTCGACTCGGCGCTCGTGGCGTTCGAACGGCGGTCACAGGTCGAGCTCGAGTCCTCTTGCGCGAAGCTCGTCACGGCAACGACGGTTGCGGATCGACACTTCGCCGCAGCTGCGCGCATCGTCGCGAGCGATCTTACCAGCGCAGAGCTCGCGCTCGATCAAGCCGTGGCGCGGGTCCGGTCGGGAGATCGATCACGCAAGCACATCGTCGCGCTAGCACGCGCGATCGCCGCAGAGCTCGACGCCGTCGCGAACGTCACGACCCCCGAAGCGCGTGCTCGCAAAGAACGCCTGCGCAGTCTCGGCCACATCCTGCTCGAGCTCGCCGCAGACTAGAGAGAGCATCGACGAGCCAGCGCGAGCGGGGCGCGACTAGCCGGTTCATGCCTTGAGCGCGGTCACGACTTTTTCGATCGCGTCCTTCGCGTCGCCGAACAACATCTTCGTGTTCGGCTTGTAGAACAGCGGATTGTCGATACCTGCGTAGCCGGCTGCACGCGATCGCTTGTTGACGATCACGAGCTTGGACTTCCACACCTGGAGCACCGGCATGCCGGCGATCGGGCTCGTCGGGTCGTCTTCGGCGGCCGGGTTCACGATGTCGTTCGCGCCGATCACGATCGCGACGTCGGTCGTCGGGAAGTCGTGATTGATCTCGTCCATCTCGAGCACGATGTCGTACGGCACGTTCGCCTCGGCGAGCAGCACGTTCATGTGACCGGGCAAGCGACCGGCGACCGGGTGGATCGCGAACCGGACGTTGACGCCCTTGCCGCGCAGTACCTCGGTCAGCTCGCGCACCGCATGTTGAGCGCGCGACACCGCCATGCCGTAGCCCGGCACGATCACGACCGACTTCGACTCGAGCAGCGTATGCGCAAGCGTCGGCACGTCGATCTCTTGAACCTCACCGACCGGCGCGGCGACGTCGGTCTTCTTCTTCGCCGGCGGCGCGGCGCCAAACCCACCGAAGATCACGTTCCAGATCGAGCGGTTCATCGCTCGGCACATGATGTACGACAGGATCGCGCCGCTCGAACCGACGAGCGCGCCGGTGATGATCAGTAGGTCGTTGTTCAACATGAAGCCGGCCGCGGCAGCGGTCCAACCCGAGTAGCTGTTCAGCATCGACACGACGACCGGCATGTCCGCGCCGCCGATCCCAGCGACCAGGTGCACGCCGAGCACGCACGCGATCGCGGTCGCGCCGCCGAGCGCCCACGTCTGATGGTCGCCGCCGAACAGCACGCCGAGCGTGACGATGCCGATCAACATCGCCAAGTTGAGGTAGTGGCGCGCGGGCAGCAGCAACGGCTTGCCGGACACCGAGCCGCGCAACTTCAAGAACGCGAGCACCGAGCCGGTCGTGGTGATCGCGCCGATGATCACGTCGATGTAGACCTCGATGCCTTCAGCGCGATCGTGGATGCCGCGGAGCTGGAGCGAAAACCCGACGAGCACCGCGGCGAGCCCGACGAAGCTATGCAGCAACGCGACGAGCTCGGGCATCTGCGTCATGCCGACGCGTAACGCGAGGGTCGCGCCGATCAGCGCGGCGACCGCGATCGCTCCGAACAGCGTCGGGTTGAAGTGGCTGCTCGGCAGCGTGAACGTCGCGACGACCGCGATCACCATGCCGACCATGCCGTACGCGTTGCCGCGCTTCGCGGTCTCTTGGCTCGACAGCCCGCGCAGCGCGAGGATGAACAACACGCCAGACACGAGATAGGCGAGCGACGACAGCGCGATGGCGTTGGTGAATTCGAACCTCATCGCTTACTTCCTGAACATCGCGAGCATGCGCCGCGTGACGATGAAGCCGCCGGCGATGTTGATCGTGGCGAACAGCGTGGCGACGACCGCGACGCCGACCGACGTCGTCATATCACCGCGCCCGCCGAGCAGGCCGCCGACGACGATGATCCCGCTGATCGCGTTCGTCACGCTCATCAACGGTGTGTGCAGCGCGGGCGTCACGTTCCACACGACTTGGAACCCGACGAACACCGCCATGACGAACACCGTGACGTGTTGGAGCAGCAGGAACGTATCGAACGACGCATCGCTATCGGTCTTGCCGTAGCGCAAGCCGAGCCAGACCACGCCGAGCACGAGGCCGATCACGCTGAGCGCGACGCCCTGCGCCTTCGACGGCGCCTTGTGTGCGGGGCCGTGGCTCGACTTCGGCGTCGGCAATCCGACGGTCAGCGGCTTCGGCGCCTCGGCCGGCTTTGCCGCGGCCGGTGCGGGCGCGGGCGCAGCTTTCTGCGGCATCGGCGGCGCGGGCCACTTCTTGTCGCCGGCCTGCAGCACGAGCGCCGGGCGGACCGCGTCGTTTTCGAGATCGATCTTCCAGCCGGTCGCGCCGCCCATCTCGTCGAGGAAGTGCAGCAAGTTCATGCCGTACAGATCGCTCGCGACCGACGCCATCCGGCTCGGCAGATCGGTGTAGCCGACGATCGACACGCCGCGCTCGACCACGACTTCGCCCGGCACGGTGTACTCGCAGTTGCCGCCCTTTTCGGCGGCGAGGTCGACGACGACCGAGCCGGGCTTCATCAGCTCGACCATGTCCTTCAACCACAGCTTCGGCGCGGGCTTGCCGGGGATCAGCGCAGTCGTGATCACGATGTCGACTTCTTTGGCCTGCGCGCGGAACAGCGCGTACTCGGCGTCGATGAACTCTTTGCTCATCTCTTTCGCGTAGCCGCCCTGCCCTTCGCCCGCTTCCTTGATCGTGACGGTCAGGAACTCGCCGCCGAGCGACTTGATCTGGTCCTCCGCCGCAGCGCGAACATCGAACGCCCGGACGATCGCGCCGAGGCCCTTCGCCGCGCCGAGCGCCGATAAGCCGGCGACGCCCGCGCCGATGATCAGCACCTTTGCGGGTGGCACCTTGCCGGCGGCGGTGAACTGCCCCGTGAAGAAGCTGCCGAACCGGTTCGCGCCCTCGAGCACGGCCCGGTAGCCCGAGATGTTCGCCATCGACGACAGCGCGTCCATCTTCTGCGCGCGGCTGATTCGCGGCACGCAGTCCATCGCGAGCACGGTGAGCTTGCGCGCGGCGAGCTGGGCGACGAGTGCGTCGTTCTCCGCCGGGAACAAGAACGAGATCAGCGTGCCGCCCTCGCGCAGCTGATCGACCTCTTCGGTCTCGGGTGCGCGAACCTTGAGCACGATGTCGGCGTGCCATGCGGCGGCGCGCTCGACGATCGTCGCGCCGGCGGCGACGTACATCGCGTCGGTGAAGTTCGCGGCGAAGCCGGCGTCGTGCTCGACCGCGACCTGCCAACCCGCCTTCACCCACTTGCCGACCACGTTCGGCGATGCCGCGACGCGCCGCTCTTCCCGCTTCGTCTCTCTAACGATGCCTAACTGCATGCAGCGCACGCAGGTTGCCAAACCGCGGGGAGAAGCGAAAGGGCCGGGCCGAGAAACCTCGTGATCGGTTACGTTCTTGCCCGTGCAACCGTTCGAGATCGCGCGCGTGGTCATCCATCGAAACGCGGTGCCGCACCCACTGCTCGGGCTCGCGCACGAGCTCGAGCACCGAGGCGTGATCGCGACGGCGATGTCCGCGATCGATTGGGATCGGCCGACGCAGATCCCAACCGTGGCGGAACCGGGCAGGCTACCCCCTGGCTCCGGCGGCGCGATCCTCAACGCGATCGCACAGCGCGCGGTCGCGGCGGGTGTGCGGGTACTGCACTATGCCGGCCCGTATCCCACCGCCGCGTTGTGGCGAGCGCTCTCGCGATCGTTTCACACCGACGCCGACGAGGCCGCGTTCACCGCCGATGCCATCGGCCGCGCGATGCGGCTGGCGCGCGACGAGCTGCCGATCGAGTTTCGTCCGGCGCCGCACGAGCGTCGCGTGATCGCGTGCGGGTTTGTCGAGTGGCGCGACGGCCCGCTGCGCGCGGTGATCGACAACGCGGCGTACGAACGCGATGGGTCGCCGGCGCGCCTCGTCGCGATCGAATCCGGCTGGGCGGCGGAGCTGTGGTTCGGCGATGCAGCGTGGAGCCGAGTCGCGGAGCTCGGCGGTGACGGGGCGCTCGTCGCCGGGCCATGGCCGATCGAACGCGTCGCGAGTGACATCGTCGGCCGCGAGTTTCCGGCTGCGTTGCGCGCTGCGCTGGCCGAGCTGGTCGCCGACGCCGTGCCCGCGGTGCTCGCCTCCGATGCGGGCGCTGCGATCGCGAGCCGACCGCTCGTGTGGGCAGATCTCGGAGCGCGAACCGCCCGCGCGCGACCTGCACGCGATGGCTTCGAGGTTCATGCGGCGCTGTGGGTGCGAATTGCCCCATTCGGCCTGGCCCGACTCGCGCTCGCGATCGCGGAAGCGCTCGCACCGATCGTCACGACCGCGCTGGTCGCCGAGATCACCGCGCGCGCGTGATAAGTTTTGCGAAACCTTTGGGAGGGTCTCGATGATTCGTCTTGCGTTGATTTCGCTCGCACTCGCCACGGCATCGGTTTCGGTGATCGGTTGCGGCCCCGCCGCGCCCGCCGAGAATCATGCGATGCGCAACGGCTACAGCTATCTCGGTGAACGCATGGTCCACGGCGGCGGCCAAGAGGTTCACGAAGCGATCACCGGGTTGCGCGGCGATGGAGCATTCACGTCGATCATGCTCGTGGTCGAGAACGCGCCGGTCGAGATGGATCGCGTCGTCGTCACGTTCGGCGACGGCCAGAAACAAGAGGTCGGCACGCGCCTCACGTTCGGCGCTGATTCGACCACGCGGGAGATTCCGCTCGAGGGTGGCGCGCGTCACCTTCGCCGAGTCGACTTCGTGTTCAACAACTTCCCCGGCGACGGTCACGCCAAAGTCGAGCTCTGGGGACGCTGAGCTAGGCGGCCTCCGCCATCATCCCGCCGGTTGCCGCGAAGTCGGCCGGGTCGAGCTCGAACGTCCATTTGCCTCGGCGCGTCGGCTCGTCGAGCGCTCGCTTGAGCAGCTCGAGATAATCGAGTCGCGGGATCTCGTACGCGCCGAACCGCTCGAGGTGCTCGGTGTGGACCTGACAATCGATCAGGCCGACGTTCCAAGCGTCGAGCTGGCGAACGCACGCTACGAACGCGATCTTCGATGCATCGGGTGCGCGCGCGAACATCGATTCGCCGAAGAACGCCGCGCCGAGCGAGACCCCATACAGTCCACCGACGAGCTCGTCGCCGCGCCACGCTTCGATCGAGTGGGCGAACCCGAGCTCGTGCAGCTTCGTGTACGCATCCACCATCTCGGGGATCAGCCACGTCCCAGTCTGGCCGGGCCGTGGCACCTGAGCACAGCCCTGTAGAACGTCGCCGAACGCAGTGTCGAGCTTGAGCTCGTAAGGTCGCCGTCTGATCGCCTTGCGCAAGCTGCGCTGCACGACAAGATCGCGCGTCGTCATGATCATCCGCGGATCCGGCGAGTGCCACAGGATGGGCAGGTTCTCGGCGTACCAAGGGAAGATCCCTTGCGTGTACGCGAGCAGCAGGCGCTCCGGTCGCAGATCTCCGCCGAGTGCGAGCAGGCCATCCTCGGCCAGGTGCACGGGCGGGAACACGAGACGGTCATCGAGCCGGAAAACCGGCATCGTTAGAGTCTATCCGTCTGGCGGCCGCGCGGTAGAGTCGGCGACATGAGGCGAGCTCTGTGCGTGCTCGCGGTGGCGATAGGATGCACCGGTGTCCAGCAGCGCTTCCCCGTCGACGTTCAGACCGCGGTCGTGCACTCGGACATGCACCGACTCGAGACCGAGCACTTCATCATCTATTACCCGGGCGGCCGGCGCGCCGAGATCGAGCGGTTCCTGTCCCACGCCGACCACTGCGTCAACATCTTGCGCGACAGCGCGGTGATCCACTCCGGCGCGTGGGCCGAAAAGATGATCATCGCGATGCCGGACGTCGCGTTCAACAACGCGTTCGTACTGCCCGAGCTCGCCGGTTACGAGCCGGTGTCGGTCATCCCGCTGCACTCGACGCTCGATTTCACGACCGAGTTCGGCCTGCCTCCCGATCCGGCGTACATCGCGTGTCACGAGCTCACGCACTACGTTCACCTGCAACAAGTCAGCGGGTTCTGGAACTGGGTGAACAAGTTGTTCGGCCATCTCTACACGCCACAAGACGGCTACGACTCGTGGTTCCTCGAAGGTCTCGCGACCCACTACGAAACCGAGCTGCAGCCAGGCGTCGGGCGCCCGACCTGGCCGACGTTCACCGGCATGTTCGCGGCCGCGTACGCGCACGACCACCTCGACGGCGGCGATTTGTCGTCGTACGGCCGGCTCGCGTCGGTCGGTCACAACTACCTCGTCGGCGCGATGTTCGTGAGGTTCTTGACCGAGCGCAACGGCGACGCCGCGATGTGGCTAACGATCGCGGATCAGGCGCACGCGCTCACCGGCTGGTTCTTCGCCGGCACGTTTCAAGAGGGCTTCGGCGTGTCGTTTCATCAACTGCTCGGAGAGTTCGACGTGTGGGCGCACAAGACGTTTCCAGTGCGCGATCGCCCGGCGACCCAGAAGAAGCTCGCGGTCGTCGGCAACGACGGGCGCTACACCCGCGGTCGCGATGGTACCGAAGCGTGGGTCGCCGATGACGTCGACGTGCCGTCGCGGTTGACCGTGCGCGATCCGCAGGGCGTGACCCTCGCGACGATCTCGCTCGTCGACGTGTTGCCGCCGCGTGCGTTGGTCCAAGCCGATCCGCTGCTGGTCAGCGGCTTGTCGATTACCGCCGACGGCAACGAGGTGTGGTTCACGGTGATCGATGTCGACTCGACGTTCGAGGTCACCCGGCTCGTGCGCTGGCGCCGCGGCGATCACAGCGTGCACGTCATCGCGAGCGGCTTGGGCTCGGGCGCGACGATCGATTCGCACGGCTCGACCTACTATTACTGCGACGTCGACGGCGATCGCTGGAGCCTCGCAGCGTATGACGTCGCGAGCCATTCGCGTCGGATCATCCGCGCGATGGCACCCGGCACGTACGTACTCGCAGCGCAGCTCTCGGCCGACGACAAACGGATCGTCGCCGACGTGTGGGACGGGACCTCGTTCGTGGCATGGGTGCTCGACGCGACGACCGGCGAGAAGCAGCGCGAGATCCGCGGCCGCGACACTCTGCCGGTGTGGGACGCGAGCTTTACGACCGACGGACGCTTGATGTGGCTCGGCGTTGTCGCCGGTCGCTTCCAAGTCACGATCGAGGGCGCGATCGTCAGCGATGTGCCGTACAGCGCACTCGCTCCGCGCGAACAGAACGGCACGATTCGCTTTCTCGATCGCGAAGGCTGGAACTGGGAGCTCGCCGAGATCGCCGCGCCGCTCGAGACGGAGGGCGCCGGTAGCGCGCACGTCGACGCGCAAGGCCTGCCTGCCGAGCCGGTGGTGGCCGAGCCGGTGGCGACCGTGCCGATCTTGTCGGACAAGAAGTACAGCCCGTTCGAGCGCCTGTTCATCCCGGACTTGCGATCGCCGAGCTTGCTGTTCGTCGCGGCAAATATTCCGCACGTCGGGTTCGTGCTCGGCGGCGGCGATCGCCTCGGCTATCAGCGCTGGAGTCTCGCGGGCTATGGCAAGCCCGCGATCGGCGCGGCCTCGACGAAGGAGCACTTTGGCGGTGACGTCTCGTATCTCAACACGATGCTCGCACCGTGGCAGCTCGTCGCCGATGCGAGCATCATCGACTGGGTCGATCCGATCTACACCGACACGCCGAACGCGAAGCCGATCCCCGACGAGCGCAGGACCCGTGGCGTGGCCCTGTCAGCGGTCCGCACGTTCCGCAATCAATTCACGATCGCGCTCGAAGGCCTCTACACCGACGACACCGATGCACCGTCGGGTGAGCCGTCGCTGCGCCGTCACCTCGGCGGACCGAACCTCACGCTCAACTGGGTCTCGGGCGAAGCGACTCGCTATACCGGGTTGCGCCGCGCATTGCTGCTATCCGCCGAGACCGCGTATTACCCGACGCTGTTGTCGACGTTCCCGCAGCCGATCATCGACGTCGGCGGATCGATCGGCGCGATCATCCCGCTGCCGTTCGGACGGCGCCACACGTTGACGATCTCGGTGCGCGGCCGTGAGCTCGTCACCCGCGACGAGACCGGATTGCTCCAGCTCGGCGGTGACTCCGGCTACCTCACGCTGTGGAACCGCTCGTCTTCGGCGATGACGCCGCCGAAATTCGACGACAGCCGATTCCCGCCGAATCTCCAGTTCGTCGAGCCGTTGCGCGGCTACGAGGACTACGCGATCTCGACCGATCGGATCGAAGCGACCGACGTGACGTGGCGTTATCCGTTGATCATCGACCGCGGCGTGGCGGCGACCGCGAACAAGCTGCCTGCGTCGTTCGTCAGCGAGATCGACTTCGAGCTGTTCGGCTCAGGCGCGCGCGACAGCAGCGGCAACCTCCACGCCGCCGCGGGCTTCGCCGCGACGCTCGAGATCCAAGTGCTGCGCATCCCGATGCTCGTCACGTATCAGATCGCGCGCCGACTCGAAGACGATCAAGCGATCACGCAGCTGTTCGCCATCGCGCCGAACATCTGACCATCGCTACGGCGACGTCATGTAGAGCACCGAGTTGAACGTCAGGCCCGGATCGCTCGCGAAGATCGCGAGGTGTCCGCCGCCGCTCGAAAACGGCGCCGCCGTATTCGTCGGTGGGTTCTTGAGCCGCGATACCGAGCAGCTGATCGTCGTCGAGCTCACATCGAGAGAGGCGACGATCCTGATCGGCCCGGTGTTCGTGATTCCGGCCAGCACGCCGGCGTCGATCGACGTGAAGCCGGTGCTCACGGCGACGTGGTCGCTCCCATCCGGGTAGCGCAGCAAGACGCAACCCGCTGAGGTTCCGGAGCTCGGGGGGTTCGACGAGTCCGCCGGAAACAACACGCCCCAAACGAGCCCGGTCACGACGTTGGCCGGAGGATCGCCGACCCAGACCTCTGCCGTGCCCGACCCGGCCGTGATCGTTCGTTCCGCAAACGCGGGCGCAGAGGTCGATACGACCGCGTCGTTGGAACTGTCTCCGGACCAGCCGCTAACCACCGCGGCGATGGTCGTCGTCCAGCTCGCCGGGCTAACGCTCAGCAGCGGATCGAAGAACTGGAACGACTGCTGGGTGGTCGACGAAGGGTCACAAACATCGCCGATGTGGTCGCCATCCGTATCGACCTGCCCCGCCGCGCCGCCGGGCTGAGCGTCGGACGGGCAGTTGTCGTCGGGGTCGTACACGAGATCGCCGTCCTCGTCGTGCGTGTCGGGGGTGTCAGGTCCGATGTCGGTTGGTGGCGCGACATCCCCCGCGACGGCCGATGCGTCGTGGCGTGGCTCGCCCGCCACTTGAAACAACAGCTCGCAGCCACTCACCGCGAGCAACGCGATCGCGCAACCGCCCCAGCGCCAGATCGCGTTGCCCGACACATCGTCATTGTATCCCGGCGCGAGACATTGCCGCACCGCTAGCATCTGTGGTGGCATCCAACCACCGTGTCCTGGCCTCTCCGCTACCTGCGCTCGTCCATCGGCGGGAAGCACGTGATGGCCATCACCGGGCTGCTGCTGCTGCTGTTCGCGCTCGTCCACATGCTCGGACATCTCCAGATGTTCGGCGGTCGCGACATGTACAACGGCTATGCCCACTTTCTTCAGGAGCTGTGGGAGGTCAAGTGGCCGGTCCGGGTCGGCTTGCTCGCGTTGCTCGGCATCCACGTCGTGATCGCGCTGTCGCTGGTCGCGCGGAACCGAGCCGCGCGGCCGACGCCGTATGCGGTGTATCGCCCGGTCGTGTCGCGCGTCGCCGGACGAACGATGGCGATCTCCGGGCTGATCGTCCTTGCATTTCTGATCTTCCACATCCTGCACTACACGCTCGGTCAGGTTCAGCCTGACTACTTCCATCATCTCGACCCGGAGGGCCGTTACGACGCGTACACGATGTTCGTGCGCGGGTTCCAGAACCCCGGCATCTACGCGGTCTACCTCGTCGGCATCGGCCTACTGGCGACGCACCTCGGACACGGCGCCGCGTCGTGGCTGCAGACGCTCGGCCTGCGCCATCCAAAATATCCGACCGACCGCGTCGGTCCTCTGGTCTCGATCGTGTTGTTCGTCGGCTACATGATCCCACCGACGGCGGTGTTGATCGGCATCATCAAGTTGCCGGGGGCGTGACGTGGCGTTGAATCTAGACCCGCGCATCCCGGCCGGTCCGATCGAGCAGAAGTGGTCGAACGCGAAGTTCGTCAACAAGCTCGTCAACCCGGCCAACAAGCGCAAGTACAAGGTGATCGTCGTCGGCAGCGGACTCGCCGGCGGTGCTGCGGCGGCGACGCTCGCCGAGCTTGGCTACGACGTCGCCTGTTTTTGCTTTCAAGACTCGCCGCGCCGCGCGCATTCGATCGCCGCGCAAGGCGGCATCAACGCCGCGAAGAATTATCAGAACGACGGCGACTCGGTGCACCGGCTGTTCTACGACACGGTCAAAGGCGGCGACTTCCGCTCGCGCGAAGCGAACGTGCATCGGCTCGCCGAGGTGTCGGTCGACATCATCGATCAATGCACCGCGATGGGCGTGCCGTTCGCGCGCGAGTACGGCGGCACGCTCGCGAATCGCAGTTTTGGCGGCGCGCAGGTGTCGCGCACGTTCTACGCGCGAGGTCAGACCGGCCAGCAGTTGTTGCTCGGCGTGTACGGCGCGCTCGAGCGCCAGATCGGCGCCGGCAAGGTCGCGATGCATCCTCGCACCGAGATGCTCGACCTGGTCATCGTCGACGGTAAGGCGGTCGGTATCGTCACCCGCGATCTCGTGACTGGCGCGATCAGCTCGCACGCGGCGCATGCGGTCGTGCTCGCGACCGGCGGCTACGGCAACGCGTTCTTCCTGTCGACCAACGCGAAGGGGTGCAACGTCACCGCGACGTATCGCGCGTACAAACGCGGCGCCGGGTTCGCGAACCCGTGCTTCACGCAGATCCATCCGACGTGCATCCCGGTGTCGGGCGACTACCAGAGCAAGCTCACGCTGATGAGCGAGTCTCTGCGCAATGACGGTCGCGTGTGGGTGCCGAAACAAAAGGCCGACATCGCCAAACACCCCGGCGAGATCCCCGATAGCGAGCGCGACTACTACCTCGAGCGCAAGTATCCGAGCTACGGCAACCTATCGCCGCGCGATATCGCGAGCCGCGCTGCAAAAGAGCAATGCGACGACGGCCGCGGCGTCGGGCCAGGCGGCCGCGGCGTCTACTTGGATTTCCGCGACGCAGTTGCGCGCGATGGCGCCGATACGATCAGCGAGAAGTACGGAAACCTGTTCGAGATGTACGAGCGGATCACCGGCGAGGATCCGTACAAAGTGCCGATGCGGATCTACCCCGCGGTCCATTACACGATGGGCGGGCTGTGGGTCGACTACAACTTGCAGACGACGATCCCGGGCTTGTTTTGCCTCGGCGAGGCGAACTTCTCCGACCATGGCGCGAACCGGCTCGGCGCGAGCGCGTTGATGCAGGGTCTCGCCGACGGTTACTTCATCATCCCGTACACGATCGGCAACTATCTCGCCGGCGTACCGTCGAGCACGCTTGCCGATGCGAAGTCGGCCGCGTTTACGTCGGTCGAAACCGAGGTCCGCGGCAAGCTCGACAAGTTGATCGCGGTCAAGGGCAAGCACTCGATCGACTCGTTCCACAAAGAGCTCGGCCACCTGCTGTGGGAAGACTGCGGCATGGCGCGCAGCAAGCAGTCGCTGACCCACGCGCTCGAAGAGATTCCGAAGCTGCGCGAACGATTCTGGTCCGACGTCAGCGTGCTCGGCGGTCGCGACTCGTTCAACCAATCGCTCGAGAAGGCCGGGCGCGTCGCGGACTTCTTGGAGTTCGGCGAGCTGCTGTGCAAGGACGCGCTCGAACGCGAAGAGAGCTGTGGTGGCCACTTCCGCATCGAGCATCAGACCGGCGAGGGCGAGGCGAAGCGCGACGACGAGCAGTTCTGTCACGCCGCGGTGTGGGAGTACCGAGCCGACGCCGCACCGATCCGCAACATCGAGCCGTTGTCGTTCGAGAACGTCAAGCTCGCGACGAGGAGCTACAAGTGAGCGACGCGAAGCAGTTGAAGCTCACGCTCCACGTCTGGCGCCAACCAGACGCGAAGTCGACCGGCGCGTTCAAGGCATACGAGGTCGCCGGCGTGTCGACCCACGCGTCGTTCCTCGAGATGCTCGACATCTTGAACGAGCAGCTGGTCGCCAAAGGCGAGGAGCCGGTCGCGTTCGATCACGATTGCCGCGAAGGCATCTGCGGGATGTGCTCGCTGATGATCAACGGTCGTCCGCACGGCGGCAACAAGGCGACGACGACCTGCCAGCTGCACATGCGGTTCTTCAACGACGGCGACGCGATCTGGATCGAGCCCTGGCGCGCCGCCGCGTTTCCGGTGGTCAAGGATCTGTGCGTCGATCGCCGAGCCTTCGATCGCGTGATCGCGGCCGGCGGGTTCATCACCGCGAACGTTGGCTCCGCGCCCGATGCAAACGCGAACCTCGTCCCGAAAGAATCGGCCGACGCAGCGATGGATGCGGCGGCGTGCATCGGTTGCGGCGCGTGTGTCGCCGCGTGTCCGAACGGCTCGGCGATGTTGTTCGTGGCCGCGAAGCTGTCGCACCTCCACCACCTACCGCAGGGCCACGCCGAGGCGCTGCACCGCACCGAGGCGATGGTCACCGCGATGGACGCCGCCGGCTTCGGCAACTGCTCGAACCACTACGAGTGCGAAGCCGCGTGCCCCAAGGACATCAAGCGCGACGTGATCGCCGAGCTCAACCGCCAGTACGCGAAGGCGTCGCTCTTCGCGCGCGACCGACCGCACCGGAGCGAGGGCTCGGGGTAGCGAGCACGCCGCTAGTCTACGCGAGCGACCGTGCCCGGTCCTGCGACTTCGTCGATCGCGTGGACGAGCAGCTGCACGGAGTCGGTCGGGCGTAGGTTTGCTCGCAGACCGGTGCCTTCGGCGATCCAGTAGGAGCGTCGGTGCCACGGATACGTGCCTTCGCGTGCGATCAGCGCGACCCGGACGCAGCCGGCTTTGCGAGCGTCGTCGAGGATCGCCCGCGCTTCCGCGAGCGTC
>CAZDGY010000020.1:0-20909 GCA_964504685.1 uncultured Kofleriaceae bacterium
CCAGAAAACCTCGTCCGACGCCTTCACCGGCCTTCTGGGTCGCGAGCGGCAGCTTCGGGACCACGTTCGCGAGAAACCAGTCGCGGACCGCGAGCGCTTCTTTTTGATCGCGGCTGGACCACGAGCCGCCCGGCACGAGATGGAGGTGATCGTCGAGCACGAGCAAGCTCGCGACCGCCGCACCCGAGTTGTGCACGAGCTCGCCGACGTAGCTGCCATCGCCGACCTTGTCGATCTCGAGGCTATCGAACAGCGTGCGATCGTCGCGAACGATCAGCGATTCGAAGTTGAGAACCTGCTCCTCCGCGATGTCGTGCATCAGCCGGAGCTCGCGGTCGCGCGCACCACTGGTGTACGAATAGCCGTAATATGCGAGCGCCACCGCCGCGGCCAACACCGCGAAGATCAAGGCGTTCACGAGCAGGACGCGCCGCACGGAGCGCAGATCCTGCCACTTCCCAGTTCACTTGTAAGTACGGAACGTTGCTCGGCGGTTTGGAATATGTTAGACGGCTAACTAAAGGGCGCGGAAATCCGGATCGTAGCGGATTATTCGCATTTACAACTAGTTAGGCGCCGGGACACTCGTCAAAGAGGCAGGGATGGACTCCATCTTCGAACAAGAAGCCGATGAGGTTGGGGGAGAGATCGAAGCCTATTGCCCGTCCCCACGGTGCAAGGCCGACACGACCCACACCATCATAAGCATGTACGAGGACGAGGTTCGCCGGGTCCAGTGCGTGGTGTGCGGCGAGGTTCACGCCTACCGCAAGCCCCGCGGCGACGGCACGGAGGACGGCGCTGATGGCGCCGGCAAGCGCGCCGCAGCCACCAAGGTCACGTGGGAAGCCGCCATGGCGCGCGCGACCGACACCGACCTGGCGAACTGCCGGCCGTACTCGATCCGCGACACCTACGAAGACGGCGACGTCGTGCACCACCCGGTGTTCGACATCGGCTTCGTCATCGACCAGCTGCCCGACAACAAGGTCGAGGTGATCTTCCGCGACGGCGGGTCGCGCATCCTCGTCCACAACCGCGGCGATCTGGCCGCGCGCATGCCGGACATCAGCGAGATCCCGATCCCGCGCGAAGCGAAGAAGAAGAAGCGCGCGAAGAAGCCCGAGAACGCGACGCCAGTGCCCGCTCGCAACAAGGCCGAGGTCGAGGCGGCGGTCCTGCGTGCCCGCGGCGCCGCCCAAGCGCGCATGGACGAAGCGCAGCGGTCGGCCGACGAGCGCAGCAAGAAGCTCAAGGCGGACAACAAGAAGCCCAAGGGCAAGCCGGTCGCGGCCGCGAAGCCGGCCAAGGCTGCCGCGGCTGCAAAACCGGTGAAGGCGGCAAAGCCCGCCAAGGCCGCAAAGCCCGCGAAGAAGCCGGCGAAGGCTGCCAAGCCCGCGAAGAAGGCAAAGCCGGCCAAGAAGCCGGTCGCGAAGGCCAAAGCCAAGCCGGCGAAGAAGCCGGCCAAGCCGGCCAAGAAGAAAAAGAAGTAGCGGCCCGTCGTCGGTCGCCGTTACCTGTCGCTCGGCGGCCGGAGCTCGGAATGCCTGAACGGCAGCAGCACCGTGAACTCGGTGAACTCCTCGAGCTGCGAGTCGACCGTGATCAGGCCGCCGTGGAGCTCGATCAGGCCGCGTGCGATGTACAGGCCCAGGCCGGCGGAGTCCGGTCCTGCCGAGGTGTGGTGCTTGGCCGGCTGCGCGTGCAGGAACGGGTCGAAGATGCGTTGCCGATCTTCCTCGGCGATGCCGACGCCGTTGTCGCGAACGCGCAGGCGTGCCCAACCGCCAGGGAAGCGGTCGCGCGGCGCCTCGTCGACGCTGATCGCGATCTCGCCGCTCTCCGGCGTGTAACGGATCGCATTCGACACGAGGTTGACCGCGATCTGATGGATCTTGTCGCGGTCGGCATCGATCGACTCGATCGCGCCGATCTCGGTCGACAGGGTCTGGCTCTTCGCTCGCGCCAGCGGCAGGAGCTCGGTGACGACGTCGGCGACGACCTCGCCGAGCGCGACAAACTCGCGCCGCATCACCATCCGGCCGGCTTCGATCCGGCTGACGTCGAGCATGTCGTCGACCAGCCGCTTCAGCCGGTGCGCGTTGCGCTGGACCGAGCTGATCGGACGGGTCAACAACGGTGGCAGCTCGCCGAACCTGCCTTCGCTGAACAGATCCAGGTAGCCGACAATGCTGGTCAGCGGCGTGCGCAGCTCGTGGGCTGCGATCGAGATGAACTCGGCGCGTAGCCGGCCTTGGCGCTCGAGCTCGGCGTTCTTCGCGCGCAGCTGGGCCTCGGATTCAGCGAGCGCACGGGTGCGCTGGCGAACGATCTGATCGAGGTTCGACCGCAGGGCGCGGAACTCCGCGCGCGCCGCCTGGACCTCGTGGGTGCTCTCTTCGAGCACGTGGCCGAGGCGAACGGCAGCGTCGAACAGCTCGGCTTGGGTCGGTGGCGTGGTACCGGCGCGTTCGAGCCGGGCGATCAGCACGTCGATCGTCCGGCGTGCCGCTGCGAGCTCGTCCTCGAGCTCTGCGATCCGATCGCCGCTCACCGCGCTCCAGGCCGCGCGCCGATCGCCAGCGCGGTTAGCGTGTGGTTGACCAACAACATGCCGGACTGTTCGCCGAGCGAGTGAAACCCGATCGTCGGGTGCTCGCCGTAGGCCTGTGCGAGGCCGGCTTCGAGCCCGCGCGAGCGGGCGTCCCAGTGCCGCGCTATGCACGAGAACGCGAGCAAGCCGCCGATCTGGCCGCCGACCCGCTGTGCCGCGTCCGCGAGGTGTCGCCGAGTGACCCCGACGAGATCACCTGGCTTCATCAGCCGCAAGACGTGGCCCGGCTCGACCGGTACGGCCAGCCGGATCTGCGGGCCATCGAGCCCGATCAGCGTCCGCACGTAAGGCACGCCGTCGATAAAGCGCGCGAACGAGTACTCGACCGGGCGCGCGTCGTCGAGCGTGCCGCCGAGTCCCGCGACGAGGTCGTGCAACCGCGGGCCCGCAGGTCGGCCGTCGAGCTCGTCGATCACGCGACCCGTCGCCGCCGTGACCACCGTGCGCACGTTGGTCGCGACCATGTCGCACGACGTGACGACGTCGAACGGCAGGCTGCAGTCGAGCAGCACGATGATGCCCGCATCGGCGAGCACCTCGCCGTTGACCCACAAGCAAGCGCGCTGACTGCCGACGACGCCGGCGGCGCCGCCGACCATGCGGATCTGAGGCGCGATCGCAGCCGAGCCGATGCAGAACTCGTCGTCATGGCCGGTCGATGGATCGAGGAGCGTGAACGCGACGTGGCGAGCCGGATCGAGCTCGACCGGCGTCGCGCCCAACGCATTCGCGGCGCTCACGACCGCATCACGGCTGCGGACGAGCGGCGACTTCGACAGCTCGGGCGCCACGCCGATGCCGACCCGCACGACGTCGCGCGACAACCCGATCGCGACCGCTGCGAGCTCGTCGCCCGTGATCGCCTGATCACCGACCAACCCGGCCGCCGAGCAACCGACGGTCGCAGCCGGTGCCAGCCCAGCCGCAAGCCGGCTCGCGAGCACTCCGAGATCGAGGGTGTCGGCGGCGAACACCACGGCGAGCGCGAGATCCGGTGCTGCGAGCCGTTCGATCAGCTCGTCCGCTACGCGGCCGGCGTCGTTACCGCGTACCGAGACCGGTCGTGCGATGGACACGCGACCACTATAGCTCTGATCGCGAGGCCGAAAAGTTGCCCGCGAACCGTCGATGCCGCTTCGATAAGGGGATGGAGAAGACGTGCAACGCGTGCGGGCAAACGTTTCGACCCGCCTTCGTGTTTCAGATCGCGGTGACCCCGGGCGGGGAGAAGAATCACTTCTGCTCGCTCGAGTGTCGCCAGTCCGGGTTGGGTGCCGAGGCGTTCCGCGCGAAGCGGGCGAGGCGGATCGCGATCCTCAACCAGAAGGGCGGCACCGGTAAGACGACGACCGCCGTCAACCTCGCGGCCGGTCTCGCCGAACGCGAACAGGATGTGTTGCTCGTCGACACCGACGCTCAGGGTAACGTCGGCGTATCGCTCGGCGTCGCGGGGGAGCGCTCGCTCTATCACGTGCTGGTCGATGGCGCCGAGCCGTCCGACATCAGCGTGCCGGTGCGCCAGCACCTTGACGTGATCACCTCGGACGCCACGCTGGCCGCCGCCGAGATCTGGCTCGCACATCAGTCGCCGGACGCGCGCTCGCGCATCCTGACGAAGCGGCTGAACATGATGGCGGTCTCGCGCCGCTACGACTACGTGATCATCGACTGCGGCCCGTCGCTCAATCTGCTCAACCAGAACGCGTTGTCGTACGCCGACGAGGTCATCGTCCCGGTGACCTGCGATTACCTCGCGCTCGTCGGCGTCAAGCAGGTGTTGCGCACGATCCGCGACGTCGAGCGCCACCTCGGCCATTCGGTGCGGATCGCCGCGGTGCTGCCGACGTTCTACGACGGACGGACGCGACTCGCGCGCGAAGTCCTCGAGACGCTGCAGAACCACTTCAAGACGAAGTGCCTCGAGCCGATTCGTCACAACACGCGACTCGCGGAAGCCCCGAGTCACAAGAAAACGATCTTCGAGTACGCGCCGATCTCGCACGGCGCCGCTGACTACAACCGCGTCGTCGATTGGGTGCTCGCGACGACGGCCTCGGCTGAAACCACCCTCCACCCGGAGCCCGGCGCTCCGATTGCCGCTTGAGGTCGCCTATGAAAGAAGAAAAACTAATGGCCCACGACCCGCTCAGCGACGCTGACGCGATCCTCAGCGAGGAATACTACGGTCGCCGCCCGGCAAACGGGCCGGTCGCAGCGAAGCGCCCGAAGCAACCGCGGCCGACCCACTACAAGGTCATCTGCATCTCGATCTACACGCGCGATCTCGAAGAGCTCGACGCGAAGGTGGCCGAGCTGAAGCGCCGCGGCTGGACCAAGGCCAACAAGTCGCAGCTGATCCGCCTCGCGCTGTCGCAAGTCGATCTCGACAAGCTACCGACGCCGCACCAGTAGCGGTTACAGCTTGCGAACGATGCCGAACATCAGCGTGTTGAACATATCGCTGCGCGTCGTGTCGGTGCCGGTATGGGCACGCGCGCTGGTCATCACCGGCGCTCCGAAATCGTAGCTCGTCAGCACGAGGTCGTAGCTGAGGCGGAAGTCGTACTCCGGCCGCCAGCGATAGTTGAACACCGCGCCGATCAGATACGCGCTCGCGCTCGGGGAGGCACCGTCTTGCAGGTTCTTCGTCTGCGACACGCCCAAATCGATCAGCTCGGCATCGATCCCGATCGCTGCGCCGATCTTGTCCGTGAGCCGCGGAATCGCGAGCGCCAGGCCGAGCGTCATGCCGGCGTAGCTCTCCGACGGCATCAGCGCGGTGTTCTTCGTCATGTCGTTGAAGTCGTGGATCTGGATCGCCTCGTACCGCACGCCGAGCAGGCCGTAGAACACCATGCCGTTCGACTTGTGAAAGTCGTAGCCGGCCATGCCGCGCAGCTTGAAGTCGGTGAGCGCGAAGCCTGAGGTCTGCATGCCCGCGGTCATCGGCAGCTGAACGCCGACGGTCGACAGCGTGCTCCCGTACATGTACTGGAGGTCGGCGCCGAGCACGTACTTCTTCTTGTACGGGTACAAGATCGTGCCGCCGAGCGTGATCCCGGCGGTCGAGGTGCTGTCCGTGTACTTGTCGAACGTCCCCGTGCCGCCGGCCGACGCCAGGCTCTGGCTGATGAACGTCAGGCCGAGCCGCGCGGTCAGGTCGATCACGCGCGTCGTCATGCCGCCACCGCCGCCGCCGACATCGAGCTTCGACGATTCGATCCAGCCCGCGTCGCCCTCTTCACTCGACACGAACGTCCACTTGCCTTTGACCTCGTCGGGATAGAGCACGTCCGCGGGCTTGGCCACGAACGACTCGTCGCTTTCCGCGGTCGGGTCGTTATAGACCGACGATTTCTCGCTGACGTGCGCAACCTTGCGGTCGTCGTCGCTCTTGTCGTCGGCCTTGTCGTCGCTCTTGTCGTCGCCCTTGTCGCCCTTGTCGCCCTTGCTGCCCTTGGCGTCAGCGCTGTCATCATCGTCGTCGTCGTCCGACGCTTTGATGTCGTCGTCCTTGCCCTTGATCGTGGGCTTCGCCGCCGGTTTGGCCGCGGGCTTCTTGCCTTTGTCGGCCTTCGTATCGTCGTCGTCGTCGTCGTCGGCCTTGGGCTTGGCGCCCTTGGCGGCGGGCTTGGCGACCGGCTTCTTGCCCTTGTCGACCTTGACGTCTTCTTCGTCGTCATCATCGACCGGCTTGGCTTTGGGCTTCTTGCCCTTATCGGCTTTGTCTTTGTCGCCCTTGTCGGCTTTGTCTTTGTCGCCCTTGTCGGCGTCATCGTCGTCCGGTTTCTGAACGTTGTCGCCGACCGCATCGGCGCCGACGCGATCGCCCGGGCCCTCTTCGCCGCCGAACCCGCGCTTGGTGCCACGACCGTCGACGAACGGCCGGCGCCGGGTGTTGCGCGCGATCTGCGCGCCTTCGGGCATGTCGACCTTGGTGCGGGTGACGTAGCCGGTGCGGCCCTGAACCCGGACCTTGATCCAGCGGCCGTCTTCCGACAGCAGCGTCATCGCTTGGCCCTCTTTGAGCTTGAGAATGACCTTCTCTTGCTCGCCGGGCTTTGCGAACAGCTTCGCTTCCTGGTTCGTGCGCACCTTGTCGGCGAACGCATGACCAGACACCCCGAGGACGACGCACAGTACGACGGCGCTCACCCGCATCGGCCTCGATTGTAACCGACCCAAAGCCTCCAAGCCGGTAATTCGAGCCGATCCGTCGGGCAATCCAGTGAAATCAGCCATAAATGCAGCCGGCAGCGAAGGGAGAGCCAAGGGAGGATCGAGCCGCGATGTCCGTAGAAAGAACGCGTTAAAGTAAAGGCGCACGCCATGTTTGACACGACGAACAAGCGCTCGTACTCGGCCGGCCACTTCCAACTCGACATCGACGGGGAAGAGACGACCGCGTATCTCAAGACCGTCGACGGCGGCTACGTCAAGGCGACGACGATCGACGAGCCGATCGGGCCGTACAACCTTCGGGTCAAACACACGTCGGTCACCGACATCGATCCGATCTCGTTCGAGTTCGGTCTCGCTGGCTCGCACCACGTGCTCGACTGGATTCGTCAGTCGTGGAAGAAGCAGTGGAGCCGGCGCAACGGGCAGATCACCCACGCCGACTTCAACATGTTCCGGACATTCGAGCACGAGTTCACGCAGGCGCTGATCACCGAGACGACGTTCCCCGCGCTCGACGCCGGGTCGAAAGAGGCCGCGTACCTCAAGGTCAAGCTGCAGCCCGAAGGTGTCGCGCATCGCAAGCCGACGCACGCGAGTCGGATCCGACCGAAGGTCGGCCCGAAGCAAAAGATGTGGGTGCCGTCGGCATTCCGCCTCAAGATCGACGGCATCGACGGGCTCGAGTGGGTCAGCAAGATCGAGTCGTTCACGATCAAGCAAGGCGTCAAGTGGCTCAAGCCGGGCGACGAGAAGTATCGCGCGCACGGTCAGGTCGAGCCGACGAAGATCGAGTTCCCGAACTTGGTGTGCTCGATGTCGCTGCAGTACGCCGACGCGGTCCTCAAGTGGTACGAGGACGCGGTCGTCATCGGCCAGAGCGACGACATCTCGCAACGCAACGGTTCGATCGAGTTCCTCGATCCGACGCGCACCAAGGTGCTGTTCCGGCTCAAGCTGTCCGAGGTCGGCATCTTCCATCTCGCGATGGAGCAGTCGACCGCGAACGCAGAGGCGATCAAGAAGATCAAGTTCCAGCTGTTCGTCGGCGAGATGGATCTCGACGGCAGCCTCGGCATGGACCGCGGCTAACCAGCCGTCCGGACATTGTCATCTCGCCGTGAGATTGACCGGCGCACTCTTGATGATGTTCTTGTCGGCATCGACCGCAAGGACCGTCAGCTTGTGCGCGCCGGCGCTCATTGAATAAGAGGTGCTCATCGTGGTCACGCCGTTCGCGGGGAACACGTTGCCGAGCTTGGTGCCGTCGAGCCATGCCTCGAAGTGACCGAGTCCGAGTACGCCCGAGTACGATGCGTCGACGGTGACGGGGCTCGAAACCGTCGCACCTTGCGCGGGCTCGTGCACCGTGACCGAGGCGACGGTGGTCGTCGAGCTTTCGAACGGGATCGTATACGCGTTGTAGGCATCCGTTCGAGTCGCGGGGGGAGGCTGCCCCAACGGGAATCGCGAAGGATGGGCAGCCGCCGGCGGTGAATACGTGAACGTCTTCAACGTGCCGGCGGAAGGCGAAATCGTGTACATGCGGAGATAGCCATTTCCGAAGGATTCGTGGGCGCCCTGACCTTGGTAGTCGGAGACGATCTGATCGATCCGTTGGCCCGTCGGTGCGATCTCCGTTCGATAGCCGACGCCGTTGTTATCGAGGGTGGTCGGAAACGGCTCCTGGAAGTGACCATTGACGACGAGCACGATGTTCTTGTGAAGCGACACGAACTTCGTCCACATGTCATCGCCGTTGTTGCCGTTGTCGCACGATGCCGTGACCGCCTTCGGGCACGCATGGTCGCCCGTGCAGATCTCGGCGCACGACGGCGCCAGATGATACGACTCGGCGGAGTCGGGATTGCCGTGATGGGCGCGAACCGCGCTACCGGGGGCTCCCGTGTCGGGAAACAAGTAAGCATGCATCGCGACGATCACCGGCAGATCTGGATTGTCGTCGAGGATCGTATTGGCCCAGGCCAACACCGAATCGCGCGGATAGAACTCGAGTGCGAGGACGAGGTAGTTTTTTCCGCCGAGCTCGACGATGTTGTAGAAGTTCGCGTTGCTGGTCGGATTCATCCGGCCGCCGTGGAACCAGCTCTTGCCCGCGTAGCGGCTCGGACCAAACCATTTGTCGAAGTTGCTCGTGCTTCGTGATTGGGGCCATCCGCCTGTGTGCTCGTACTGGCAATCATAGTCGTGATTACCGATCACCATCGTGTATGGAATGTTCGCGCCGTCGAGCAGCTTGATCGCGTTGTCGGCGCGTATCCACTGCGTCGCCCAATTTGTCTCGAGCGCCTCTCGGCACGCGTGCTCGCCGCTCGGGCGCGGGCCGCCGTCGTCGGTGATATCGCCGAGCCCGATCACGAGCTGGATCTTCTTGTCGGCGTCGTCGTGGTGGGCAACGATCCAGTTCACCTGATCGTCGAACGGCCACGAGTAATTCGAGCTCGCCGGATCGGGATATCCAGACGAGTAGTACTGGGTATCCGGCAGCACCACGATCGAAAACGAGTCCGCAGCGAGCGCGGCTTCGGTCGTGCTGGCCTCGGAGGTGTCCGACGTGTCCGTGCAGGCAGCGACCGACAACATCGTTACAGCGACGCAACACACGGCGATCCGGCTCGTCATCTGCTGCGACTTCAGCAAACGGCGCGCCGTCACCTACCTCGAGCCGTTGCAAAGAAAGTTAGTGCGTTGCCGCCGTGCTTCGTGGGGGACAACTCTCCACGTCGCAGGCCAATACCACAGTGCTCTTGCGCAACATGACAACGACGTAACAGGAACGGCGCGCGGCTCAGCCGCTCGCGGCGACGAGCAGGTCGTAGATCACGTGCGCGTAGACCGCGTGCGCTAGTGAGCGGTACCAGCAGATCGCGCCGAACGCAGCACCGGCGACGCTGCGGAACGCGAACGCGTGCACCGACCACGGCTCGCCGCCCGGGCCGACGTGATGTGCCGCCGCGAACAGCAAGGACGTCGTGACCAGCGCGATCGGCAGCGCGACTCGCGTGCGGCCGAGCATCGCGACGACGCCGCACATCAAGCCCAGCCGAAATACGAGCTCTTCGTGGACACCTGCGCCGAACGCACTGACGACGCTGCGCGCCGACAATCCGAGCCCGAGGACGTGATGGATCAACAGCGTGACGAGGCCGCCGAGCGCGACCGCGTAGATCGCCGCTTCGACGACCACCGGTCCCCAGGTCTCGAGCCGCAGCGTCTGCCACCGTCGCTCGCGGCGAATCCATAGCAGGAAGCCGAGCGCGATCGCCGCGTGCAGGATCAGATAGCCGGTACGGCCGTCGCACATCCGGTAGAGGCCGCGCGTCACGAGGTCGACGCCGTTGACGTGTCCGGTGAGCGCCGCGCCGATGCCGTACGCGAGAATAAGCGGAAAGATCAGCACGAGGCTGTCGGCGAGATCGCCACGCCCGGCCCAGCCATTGCCCTTGGTCGTCGTCATTTCGTCAGCTTTCCGCGCTTGGTCGCTGCGGGCGTGCGCGCGGGTGGCCGCACCGTCGCTGTGATCTCGCGATCGACGCGCAGATACGTGGTGGCGGCGGCCGCGACGTCAGCGACTGCAACGCCGCGGATCGCATCGTCGTAGTGCGCCCAGCGATCCCAGCCCAAGCCGTACGCTTCGTGATACGCGAGCGCGTTCGCGACCGCGGCGCGGCGTTGCATCGCGATCTGATGGCTGCCGATCAGATACGCCTGGGCGCGCGCGAGCTCGTCGTCGCTGATCCCGGCGGTGCGAATGCGATCGAGCTCGGCGTTGACCGCGGCGAGTGCGGCGTCGAGCTTGCCCGGCGCGCAGGACAAGTAGATCGCGACAAAGCCCGGATCGATTCCCTCGATCGAGTGCGCGGACACGCGGTAGACCAAGCCGGATTTCTCGCGTAGCTCGGCGAACAATCGCCCGCTCTGGCCGCCGAGAATCGCGACGAGCACCTCGAGCGCGAACCGATCGGGCGCGGCCACCGTCGCGCCGGGAAACCCGACGACGAGATACGCCTGCTGGCGGTCGAGGTAGCGATAAACCTCGCGGGCCTCGCCGGGACGGCCGTCGAGCCTCGGAGCCGGCACGATCGGCTCGACCACGCGCTTGGCCTTGACGCTGGCGAACCGCGCGGTGACCCGGGCGACCACGTCGGCGACATCGACGTCGCCGACGATCGCGAGCGTCAACGCCGAAACTGGATAGCGATCGCGATAGAACGCAGCGAGCGCGTCGCGATCGAGGCTGTCGACCGCGGTCGCGGTGCCAAGCACGTCGCGCGCATAGGGATGATCGCCGTACAACGCTTCGCTGAACAGCCGGAACGCGACTTGGGTCGGATTGTCGGCCTGCGCGGATTGATCGGCGACGAGCAACCGTTGCTCGCGACTGACCTCGGCGGCGGGAAACGTCGGCGCGAGGATGCAGTCGGCAAGGAGCTCGAGCCCTGGCTGCCACGACCGCGCGAGAAACTCGCCGGCCACACCGACGCTGTTGCGCCCCGCGACCGCGGTCAGCGAGCCGCCGAGGCTATCGATCTTCTCGGCGACCGCGGACGCATCGAGCGTGCCGCAGCCGCGCAGCAACGTGCGCGCGAGCAGCGTCGACGCACCGGCGTGATCGGCATCTTCGATGCGCTGGCCACCGCGCCACACCGCGCGCATCGCGACGATCGGCACCGAAGGATCGCGCCGGACGAGCAGCACCATGCCATTCGGCAAGACGACGCGCTGATCGGCCGGCGCCGCAACTGGCGTTGTCTTGCCGAGGGCACCGCGCACCCGCTTCTCGGCATCGCGCGCGAACACAGAGGGCTTCGATTTGCGCTTCGGTACGATCGCCGCGACGCTGGCGTTGTCCGGGCGCAGATAGCGCCGCACCGCCGACGCGACATCGTGGCGGCGAACCGCGCGGATGCGATCGACGTAGACGTGTCCGAAGTGAGGATCGCCGGTGACCACGGCATGCCAGCCGAGCGAGCGCGCTCGACCTTGCGCGGTCTCGAGCTGGCGAACGAGCGAGGTTTCGACTGCGATCCGCGCGCGATCGAGATCGTCGGGATCGAGCGAGTCGGCGAGTGCGAGCGTTTGATCGACGAGCGCACCGACCGCCTTGCCCGCGTCGCGCGGCCGCGCAGTCGCCGACAGCACGAGCAAGCCCGGATCGCGCAACGCATGAACGTGCGCATACGCCGAGGTCGCGACCTGATCGCGATCGCGCAGCACGCGCGGCAGCCGCGCCGACTCGCTCTGGCCCAGCACGATCGCCGCGACATCGAGCGCCGCGAGATCAGGGTGGCGCGCCGGCGGGACGTGAAAACCGACCGCGAGATACGCCTCGCTGACCTCGCGAAACACCGCGGCCGATCGCGGCTCGGTCTGCATCGGTTCGGTCGCGACTTGGCGCGCGGGGCGCCCGGCCGGCATCGCGCTGAATCGCTTGGCGACCGCGCGCCGCACGCGTTGCGGATCGACATCGCCAGCGACGACGAGCGTCAGGTTGTCGGCGACGTAATAGCTGCGAAAGAAATCGACGAGCTCGCGTTCGCCGACTCTGCGCACGCTGTCCGACGTGCCGATCACCGGCCGGCGATACGGGTGCGAGACGAACGCGGTGGCGAACAGGCTCTGCGCGACCGAGCGCGCCGGATCGTCGGCGCCTTGGCGAATCTCTTCGAGGATCACCTCGCGCTCGCGCTCGAGCTCGTCGCGATCGACGCGCGGTGCGGTCAGCGCATCGCCGAGCGCATCGATCGCGCTCTCGAGATGATCGCGACCGAGCACGGCGTGATAGACGGTCTGGTCGTACGACGTCCACGCATTGATCTCGCCACCGCCCGCGCCGATCGCGCGGGTCAGCTCGCCGAGACCGTAGTCGCTCGAGCCCTTGAACAGCATGTGCTCGACGACGTGGGCGAGCCCAGCCTGCATCGGTGTCTCGTCGGCCGAGCCGACCCCCACCCACGCCTGGATCGCGACCACTGGCGACGTGTGGCCGGGTGCGACATGGAGCGCCAGCCCGTTGTCGAGGCGGTGAGAGTGAACGTCGTGCACGGCGGCGAAGCAAACCGCGAGCGCGGCCGCACCGAAATGATAGGCACGCCGGGTAACGATGGGCACCTTTTTCCCGTGCGGCAGATTACTCCCCTACTGCATGAATTTGGTTAAGCTCTGCGCATGAACCGAGTCGCTCATGCGTTGCTCCTTGGTGTCCTTGGCTGCAGCAGCACCCCGGCTGACGTCAGCGGCGATTACACGATGGCCGTGACGGACGAAGCCAATGGCTGCAACCTGCAGAACTGGACGATGGGCGATAGCTCCACCGGAGTCCCGGTCACGATCACGCAAGACACGAAGAACGTGACGATCGACATCACCGGCGCGGCGGGCGCATACGTCGCGGTCGTCCTCGGCACGAGCATGTTCATGGGCACGGTCGATGGCGACAACGTGAGCGCGACGCTGTTCGGCACGCGCAGCGCGACGATGGGCGGCTGCGCCTACACGTACAACGCCGATCTCGAAGCGTCGCTCAACGTCGACGAGCTTTCGGGCTCGATCGCATACACGCCGCAGACCAACGGCAGCCCGGACTGCTCGACGATCATGGGCTGCACCTCGACGCAGAATTTCAACGGTACTCGCGCGCCGCAGTGACCACGCGGCCGCCGGCGCTCGTCACCGAACGGTTGACGCTGCGCGAGTTGCGCCCGACCGATGCTGCAGCCGTCGCGACGCGGGCCGGCGATCAACGAGTCGCGAAGTTCCTGATCCAAGTGCCGAGCCCGTATCCGATCGCGCTCGCAAAGCGATGGATCGCCGGTCGCGTCGCCTGGTGGGACGCCGGTCGCGGCGTGACGCTCGCGATCGCTCGACGGGATGCGCGCGACGAGCTGCTCGGGACGGTCAGCTTGCGGCGCCACAACCGCGACCGCCGCGCCGAGCTCGGCTATTGGCTCGGCGCCGCCGAATGGGGCAAAGGCTATGCGACCGAAGCCAGCCGCGCGCTGATCGAGTTTGGCTTCGCCGAGCTCGTGCTCGCGCGAATCTACGCACAAGTCCTCGCCGGCAACGAACCCTCGTGTCGCGTGCTCGAGAAGCTCGGCATGCAACGCGAAGGGACTCGCCGCCAGCACGTACGTAAAGGCCACCGCCTGCACGACGTCACGCTGTTCGGGCTATTGCGCGACGAATGGCCGACGCCGGAGGTCAAGTGATGGCCGGTTGCCGGATCGGCATCGTGGCTTGGCTCATCGAGCTCGATCGCTACGACGCTCGCCGGCGCGCGATGCCGTAGCCGATCGCGATCCCGGCCGCGAGGCCGACGAGCCCGCCGAGGGCAAAGCCGATCGACGACGATGGCGAGGCCGAGGGCAGCGCGCCTGGCTCGCGTTTCGGTGCGGTGAGCCAGCCGACCGCGAACGCGCCAGCGCAGACCGCGGCTAGAACGACCGCAGCGATCCATGCCGAGCGAGGCAGCCGCACGCGCAGCCTTGCACCTTGGCGGGCGATCTCCCGGGCGGCCTGCTCGCGGTCCACAGCTCGCTCGTAGCACGAGTCTTGCTCACAGCGACCGCAGCGACGACGATCCGCGGGCTTGTACGCCGGTCGCGTTGCCGATCACAACATGCGCCGCCTCATCCTGGTTCTCTTCATTACAGCCGCGTGTCACTCGGGCGCTCCGGCTGCCGGTCCTGACGCGGGCTCGCCCGACGGTGGCGCCGGCTCCGATGCCGCCAATGGCTGCCCCGCTGGACTCGCGGGAGCGCCGTGCGTGCTCGCGCTCTACGATCAGGCGGCGGCTTGCAGCGACGCCACCGCACTCGCGCAGCTCACGACCGAGCTCACCGCGCGCGCCGGCATGGGCCCGCTCTGGTCGGACGGCCGCGCGCTGTTCGCGACCGCCGCGCCCCTCGCGGTCGCCGGTGCCTTCAACGCATGGTCGACGACCGCCGCAATCACCGCACCGCTCTGCGGCACCGGCCCAGTCATCGTGGTGACTCCGGTCGCGACCGGCCTGTCGCCGTACAAGCTCGTCGATGGCGGTGGCAACTGGTCGCTCGATCCGGGCAATCCCGCGTTCGCCTACGACGATTTCGCCGGCAATCCCGACGGCCGCAACAGCGCGATCGATACGCCGGATTCGGGCGTCGGCCACCTCGTGTCGTTCGGACAAGAGTGCTCGACCGCGCTCGGCAATTGCCGCGAGGTCACCGCGTACCTACCGCCCGCATACGATGCGCCCGCCTCCGCCGCGGTCACGTACCCCGTGATGTTCATGCACGACGGACAGAACATCTGGGACGACAACACGTGCTGCTTTGGCAACGGCGGCTGGCAAGTCAACCTCACGCTCGACAGCGAGATCGCCGCGAACAAGGTCGCGCCGGTGATCGTGATCGGCGCTGCGAACACCGCGAACCGCAACAACGAGTACGGCCTCGATCCGACGACGACCGCTGCGTTCGAAGCGTTCCAGATCGACACGATCCAACCCGATGCTCTCGCGCGCGTCCGCGGCGACGGCGGCAAGGTCGTGATCGGCGGCAGCTCGCTCGGCGGGTTGATCGCGATGCAAGGCGGCTTGGCTCGACCCGACGTCTATCGGGGAATCGCTTCGCTGTCGGGAGCATTCTGGCCGACGACGTTCGACGGCACCGAGCTCGTCGATCAGATGCCGGCGATGGGCAAACAACCGCTCGCGATCTACCTCGACCACGGCGGCGAAGACTCCGATAACGGCGACGGTGCCGCTGACTCCGATGCAGTCGTCAGCGAGCTCGTCACGCTCGGCTGGCAGGAGACGACGTCGCCGAGCTGCGCTGCGCCGGGCGCGAGCGCGCTGTGTTTCTACTGGGAACCGGGCGCGACGCACGACGAGCTGGCGTGGCGTGCCCGCGTGTGGCGGATGCTCGAGTTCATGTTCCCCGCGGACTGAGGTCGGGGCCCGGCGCCCCACCCACTGGGGAGACCACCCCCTGCGGCAGCGCACGACCCGCCGATGCGCAGCCCATTGCGGGACATGAACGTGAGATCTGCCGCGACGCCCGGGCACATGCGTTGCTACGCTAGAGCCCATGATGAAGGCGCTAGCCCTTGGTCTATCCTTAACTGCAGCGTGCACCGTTGGCTCGGGTATTACCGCCCCGACCGGCAGCGGCGGCGATGACACTCAATCCGACGCGGGCGTGACCCCTCCGGATGGGATCAGCGGGCACATCACCGCGAGCGCGACCTGGATGGGCACGGTCAACATCATCGGCGACACCACGATCGATCCCGGCGTGACCGTCACGGTCCAGGCTGGCGCGGTCGTCAACGTCGCTGCCAACATGAGCATCGTCGTGCTCGGCACGCTCGACGCGGAGGGCACGAGCGCTGCGAAGATCACGATCCAGCCGGCAAACGCCGCGCTCCACTTCGGCGCACCCGACGCCGGCATCACGGTCGGCGCTTCGGCGTTGACCGTGGGCAGCTCGCCGCAGCCCGGCACGCTTATCATGAAGTACGTCAACCAAACCGGCGGCAGCTTGCGCGTGTTCGGCGGCGGCGCCGCGACGGTGACCGATAGCACGTTCTCGAAAGCCGACGGCGACCTCCTACAGATGTCCGATACTGCCTCGCTCGACTTCGAATACTCGTCGATCGGCCTTACCGCTGCCGGCGACACCACCCACTGCGACATGCACTTCTCGACTCCTGCAGGCTCGGCGCTCACGTCGATCAAGATGTCGCACTCGAACGTCAGCACGTCGGCGTACGGCATCATGTTCTACGCCGGCACCAACGCCGACTTCACGTTCGACAACTGGTTCATGAACTCGACGACCAACCTCGATCCGACAATCGGCTCGGTCAGCGGTGACTTCAGCAGCGGCTACTTCGACGTCATCCCGGCCTCGATTTCGACGCCAACGACCGGGATTACCGCGAATACCCTCGCGACCGCGATGCTACCCGCCTGCAACGGTACGAACAATCCGTCTTGCGCTGGCCCACATCAATAGAGTCGGTTCCCTCGTACTATTAGCGCCATGAAGCTCGCCGTCGTCGCGTTCGCGTTACTGGCCGCTTGCGGCACCGACACGACGCCCGGCGGTGGCGGTGGCGGCGGTGGCGGTGGTGGCGGCGGTGGCGGCGGCGGCGGTGGCGGTGGCGGTGGCGCGATGATGGTGTCGGGCGACGTCGCCGCGGACACGACGTGGTCCGGAACGATCGACGTGGTCGATACCGTGACGGTCGACCAGGGCGTCACGCTCACGATCGCCCCCGGCACGACGGTCAACGTCAACTCGATGATCGACATCGACGTCGCAGGCACGCTCGACGCCCAAGGCGCGAGCGGCAGCCCGGTGACGTTTCAGCCGGCGACCGGCGCGAAGAACTTCGGCTCGACCGAGGACGGCATCGTCGTCGACAAGACCGGCACCGCGATGATGACGTACGTGACACTGACCGGCAGCGGCATCGCCGCGCACGGCATGGTCACGATTCGCGATTCGCAGATGTCGAAGTCGTCGCACGACCTGCTCGTGATCAGCGCGGGCGCTACGGTCGATATGGAGTACTCCGCGATCGGCCTTGCGCCCGGGCAAGGCGACACGACCCACTGCGACATCCACACCGGCGGCGGGACGATCACGATCAGCCACTCGAACCTCAGCACGTCCACCTACGGCATCATGTTCTACGGCGGCTTGAATGCCGACTTCACGTACGACAACTGGACTTCGAACAGCGCGAACGTCGACCTCACCCCGGGCGCGGTCAGTGGTGACTTCAGCAACGACTACTTCGACAAGAACCCGGTCACCGTGATGACCGGGATCACCGCGAACAATCTGTCGGGCACGGTGCTCGCGACCTGCACCGGCTCGAACGATTCGACCTGCGCCGGCCCGCGTCTGTAGCGCTACGGTTCTACCGCGCCCGAGACCGCAGGTCGGCTTCGTCGCTCTGCAGTGAGCGCACGCGCTTGGCCGCTTCGTCACGATCGCTAGGGCCGGCGGCGAGCGCAGCTGCATACGCACGAGCGAGCCGGCGTTGCACGAGCTCGAGCTCCGCTGCGAACAGCGCCTTCGTGTCGACCGCGCTCTCCGTGTCGTGCGCGACTGCCGCGGCGGCGATCCCTTCATCGCGGCACAACCACCGAATCGAATCGGTAAACAACGGGTCGCTGAACATCATCAAGGCGCCTTGTGCGCCGACGTTGCCTTTGACGATGACATCCGCAAACAGATCGGTGTCGGCGAACACCAGCGCGCGAAACGCCCCCCCTTCGATCGCCGCGGCGACGTTGTAGCGATCGCGCTTCTCGGTCGCCGGCGTGAGCTCGAAGTTGTGGTCGAGATCGATGAAGCTCGACTCCCGTGATCGGATCGTGAACGTCAACTTGGGCGGTGCCGTGCCAGCCGACGCGGTTTCGAGCGTGCCGGAGTCGATGAGGAGCAGCCCGCGCGTCCCGCGAGCGAGCCCGTTGACCGTGGGGTGAGGCGCGAAGCTGTCCGTGAGGACGTAGCTATGGTCAGCCGCCGTCTTGAGTCGCGGGTAGAACTCTTTGTCATCGGCGAGGTGGCCGTGGTTGAAGCGGACGCCGAGCTTGGACTCGAGCGATCCGAGCCCTGGCTCGACCGTCGGATCGAGCGCATAGAGCAGCGCGCCGCCCCGATCGAGGTAGCGTCCGAGTGCCGCCTGTTCGGCCGGGCTCAGTGCGACCGCGGGGGCAAAGATCAGCACGACCGTGGCGTCGACCGGGACTTCGGTCGCGAGCTCGCTGCCGAGATTCGCGACCTGGAAGCCTTGGTCGGCAAGCTCGCTGCGCAACTTCGAGGTGCCGCGCTCCGCGACGACAGACTGCAGAGCAGCCGGCAGTGACGCGCGGTCGGTCATCTCGCCGTGACCTGCCACCACGTAGGCCTTGGGCCGCGGCTTCGACACCTTCGCAACCTGGGTCGCGAGGTCGCGGTCGAAGTCGCGCAGCGACGGCGATCGCGCAGCGCGTACGAGGTCGTCATCGAGGGCGATCGACTCCGACAGCTCGCCGCGGGCAAGCACGAGCACGCCGTCATGGAACACGTGGTATTGGCGCGCTAGCGCGGCGTCCTTGAAACGATCGTGACGCTCGACCGCGAGCCTGCCGAGGTCTTTGAGGTAACGCTCGACGACGGTCGCGGTGCCACTGCCCTCGGAGAAGAACAGCAGCGCACGGACATCGCTCGGCCCGTCGGCGAGGAGCTTCCGGGTCGCTGGAGTCGGCGTGAGCGCCGGCAGCGGCAGCTTGACATCGAGCGCTGGCAGACAGTCCTCGAGCGCGGCCGAGGACTTCGCGTCGGCAAAGCAAGCGCGTCGATCGGTAGACCAACTCCGTTGCTCGCACGTTCCGATCAGCGTCGCGATCTCCGGCGCATTGCGGTTGCCGAAATGACCGGCCGCCTGCGTGATCGCTTCCTTGCAGCTCGGGCCATCGTCGCTGCACCCGGCGACGCAGCCCAAGATCAGCGCGATGTTCGCGATTCGCTTCACGTTGCTAGGACACCGCGAGTGGTCCGACCGTCTCAACAAATCGGCTACGGCTTGACGATGCGCTCGAGCACATTCGCGCGGTCGGGCTCCTGCGGCGTCAGTAGGTACACGCCGACGATCGCGCCACCGTCGCCGTGGAAGACCTTGACCGCGCGCGTTCCGGGCTGGAGTCCGTGGGTGCGCAGTGCCTGATCGGCGTCGTCGGCGGACGCGTTCGATTTCGCGCGATCGAAGACCAACTGGTTCCAGCGCTGGGTCGCGCGCTGATCATCGGCATAGCGCTCCCAGCGGCGGAGCTCGACGAGCTGGTCGCCGTCGTAGATCGCGGTCACCCACGAATCGCCCCACTCGGCCGCTGGCCGATCACAGCGCGGATACACCATCTCGCGCTCCGCGGCCTCGCCCGCTCTGGGGCAATATTGGTGTGCGGCGAGCGCGCGCTCGGCGTCCGCGCGAGCCAACCCGAGCGGAATCGTCAGCGGCGCCTCGGCGCTCGTCCCGGCACATCCGCCGACCGCTAACGCCCCGGCTAGCCACGCCATGAATCGCATTGCGGCTGAAACTACATCAATCCGAACCTGCATTCGACGTGATAGCGTCCGCCCCGATGCGTCTCTATGCCCTGATAATCGCGGCCAGCGTCGTCGGTTGTGGTGATAACTCCGATCCAGGGCCTGCTCGCGAGAAGCCGAGTGCGCCGACCTCGAACGATCCGTCGTTTCAGATCGCGAGCCTCAAGCATTGGTACTTGATCGGCGACGGCGTGACTCCCGGCGACGACACGGTGCAGCTCGCGATCACACCGCCCGCCGAGGCGAAGGTCGTCGACGCGTGGATCGGGTCGCTCGAGCCGGTCCGCATGCAACTGCAGGACGGTCAGCTCGTCGCGGAAGTGTCGATCGCGGATCTCGGGCCGGGCACGTACTCGATCGTGTTCTCGGCGAACGGTTCGGATCAGGGCTTCGCCGCGGCGTCGTTCCAGCGCAGCTCGCCGTACTACGTGTTGGTCTCTACCGATTGGGACTTTTCAGACCCCGGCGATGCGTCGCTGACGTACATCAAAGACCTCCACCTCGGTCATCCGGCAATCCGTATGACGGACTTCATCGGACCGTATCTGTTCACCGATCCGGCGAACACCGACGCTCGCAAGCAGGAGCTCGCGACGTGGATCGCGAACGAGCGCGACACGTATGGCGTCGAGATCGGGCTGCACATCCATCCCTACTGCAACTTCGTCGAGGATGCCGGCGTCACGTGCATCACGGACGTCTCGACCGTCTACCCGGCGGGCGACCCGTCCGGCTACACGATCGAGGTGAGCGCCTACAGCCGCACCGACTTCGAGACGCTGCTCCAGCACGCGTCAGATCTATTTTTCGCCAACGGTCTCGGCCGGCCGACATCGTTCCGCGCCGGCGGCTGGACCGCAGATCTGGATACGTTGTTAGCCCTGATCGACAAAGGCTTTCACGCGGACAGCTCGGCCATGAACTGGGCGCGTCTTTACACCGCGTGGAACGGCTACGTGCTCTACGACTGGAACAGGGCGCACTGGACGCCGATCGACGATACCAGCCAG
>CAZDGY010000021.1:0-20688 GCA_964504685.1 uncultured Kofleriaceae bacterium
GTTCTGGGCTCCGATGCTCGTGACCGACGAGCACGGTGATGTGGCGTTCGAGTTTGCCGCCCCCGACAACCTCACCGCGTATCGCGTGATGGCGGTCGCCGCGGATGCAGGCGCGCAGTTCGGCGCCGGAGAGCATCGCGTCACGGTCGACAAGCCCGTGATGGCGCAGCCGGTGTTGCCGCGATTCTTGCGCGCCGATGACTCGGCGACGATCGGCGTCGAGGTGTTCAACCACACCGGCAAGCCCGGCACCGCAGTCGTGACCGCGAGCGGCAATGGCGCGGCGCTCGACCACGCGCGCGAGCAAGTCGACGTGCCGGCGAACGGCAGTGCACGCGTTCGGTTCGTCGCCCGCGCGTCGCAGAATGCCGCTGCGAGCTTTGACTTCGCCGCGACGATCAACGGCGCGAAAGATGCGGTCCGCGTGACGCTGCCAATCGAAAAGCCGCGCGTGATCGAGACGCATACGCTCGCCGATCAGACGCTCGCCGACGGCGGCAGCTGGACCGGCACGCTCGGGTTGACCGCCGACGTCGTGCGCGACGACAGCACGGTCACCGTTACGGTCGATCGGACCGGCGTCGGCGCGCTCGCCCCTGCGTTACGCGCGCTCGTCGAGTATCCGTACGGCTGTCTCGAGCAGACGCTGTCGCGGTTTCTGCCGCTCGTCGCGGCGAAGGATCTCGCGGCCGCGCTCGACGACCCGGCGCTGCAGGGCACGAAGCTCGAGCAGTTCATCTCCGCCGGCGTTGCGAAGGTGATCCGCCATCAACAAGGCGATGGCCTGTTCTCGCTGTGGCCGCAATCGCAGACGTATCCGGAGCTATCCGCGTACGCGCTGTACGGGTTGACCGTCGCGCAGCAGGCGGGCGTGAGCGTGCCGGCCGACGTGTTCGCGCGCGGGCTCAAGGCGGTCGATGCGTGGGCGACCAAAAGGTCGCTCGCGCCGAATGCCGATTCCGCTGCGCTCGCGATGGCGGCGTACGTGATGGCGCTGCGCGGCAAGCCCGACGCCCCGCTCGTTGCTCGGCTCTACGCGATTCGCGCCGGGATGCCGACGTGGGGCCAAGCGTTCTTGCTGCGCGCGCTTGCGGTCGGCAAAGGCGACGGCACGCAGATCGCGGAACTCGAACAACAGATCGTCGCCGCTGCGATCATCAAGGACGGTCGCGCGATGATCCACGAGAGCTCCGCTCCTGATGTCCGCGAGCACTACATGGACTCCGACGTCCGCGCGACGGCGATGACGCTCGCTGCGTTACTCGACGCGGACCCGGCCTCGACACTCGTCGATCCACTCGCCGCTGGCTTACTCGCGGCGCGCGGCGAAGCCGGCCATTGGCAAACGACGCAAGACGACGTGTGGTCGCTCGTCGCGCTCGCCCGTTACGCGAAGCGCATCCCCACGGGCGATTCGACCGCGACGATCATGGTCGACGACAAGCAGGTGTCGAAGAAGAAGCTCGTCGGTCGCTCGCCGAGCGTCACGACGCTCAAGCTCGATCGCGTTCCCGGCGATCGGATCAGCGTCGCAGTCGACCACGGCGCAAAGGTCTCGGTCCGCGTCGCAGCGGCGCGTCGTGACACCGGCGCGGCTGCATCGGCCGGCTACGTGATCGCGCGCGACTACGTCGACACGCACGGTAAACAAGCGACGACGTTCAAGGCCGGCGATCTGCTCACCGTCGAGGTCGAGATCGATGCCACCGCGAAGCACAGCTGGGTCGCGGTCGTCGATCCGCTACCTGCGGGCTTCGAGATCGTGAACGACAAGCTAGCGACGAGCGGCGCGAGCGAGCACGAGCCCGCCGACCCATGGTCCCGCTGGAACGTTCCGACCTGGTCGTATCAAGAGATGCGCAACGATTGCGTGCGCTGGTTCGCGGATGAGCTCCCCGCCGGCCATTACCACCTCACGTACCAAGTGCGCGCGACGATCGCCGGCAGCTTCACGGCACCGCCGGCTTCGATCGAGGCGATGTACGAGCCCGACGTCCACGGCCGCAGCGCCGCAACTGCTGTCGCGATCGAGCGATGAAGCGAGTCGTGCGCTGGCTGCTCGTCGCGGCGCTGTTGCCGCTTACGATCGTGACGCAGGTCGCGATCGTGGTCGTCGTGTTGTTCCCGTTCGATCCGGCTGAGCTGTCCGCGTCCGGCGCACCGCTCGTGATCGTCGACGTTCGCGGCGAGGTGATCGCGACGCTGCCCGCCGACGGTGCGGATGCGACTCGATGGGCGAAGCTCGCCGACGTTCCGGCGATCGCGGTGTCGGCGGTGATCGAGTCAGAGGACGAGAACTTCTGGAGCCATCACGGAGTCGACGCCGGTGGGATCGCGCGCGCAGCGTGGCTCGACCTGCGCGGCGGCCGATTCGGTGGCTCGACGCTGACGATGCAACTCGCCCGCATGCTGCGCAACGACGAAGCGCGGACCGTCACGAACAAGCTCGCCGAGACCCTGCTCGCGTTACGCATCGATCGCGCGGTCGACAAGCGCGACATCCTCGAGCAATGGCTGAACCGCGCGTACTTCGGCAACGGCGCGTTCGGGTTCGCGGCAGCCGCTCAGCTTTACTTCGGCAAGCCACCCGCGGCACTGTCTGCGGGTGAAGCGACGCTGCTCGCAGTGTTGCCGCGCGCGCCGTCCGCCTACGATCCGCTGCGCCACTTGTCGGCCGCGCTGCGTCGCCGCGATCATGTTCTCGATCTACTTGTCGCGCGAGAGATCATCGCGCCCGAGGTCGCGAACGAGGTTCGCGCGGAGCAGGTCGTCGCGGGGCGGTTCGAGGCGGCAAACGCGGCACCTCAGTTCGTGCGGTGGGTGCTCGATCAGGTGCCTCCCGAAGTTCGCCACGCCGGCGGAACGTTGCATACGACGCTCGATCTCCAGCTGCAGCGGCTCGTCGAACGCCGCGTCGCCGATCAGGTGTCCGCGCTCGCACAGCGCCACCTCGCGCAAGCCGGGCTCGTCGTGCTCGACGCCCAGACGACCGAGGTGCGCGCGTTCGTCGGCGCGACCGGCGCGAGCCAGCTCGACATCGCGACCCGCCGCCGTCATCCCGGCTCGGCGCTAAAGCCATTCGTCTACGCGACCGCGATCGAGCACGGCGCGTCGCCCGCGAGCATCGCCTGGGACGTCCGCGACACGCGGCCCGACTACTTCGCACCGTCGGGCGGCGTCGAGCATGGCCCGGTGCGCTATCGCGAAGCGCTCGCGAGCTCGTACAACTTCGCGGCGGTCGACGTCATCGAGCGCGCCGGGCTCGAGCGCGTGATGAGCGTGTTGCGCGCCGCCGGCGTCGCAGAGCTCGCCGGCACCCCCGACGACTACGGCCCGCGGCTCGCACTCGGGTCCGCGAAAGTTCGGCTCGTCGATCTCGCGGCGGGTTACGGCTATCACGTCAAGGGCGGCAAGGTCGGCACGCCGCACGCGATCGCCGACGTGAGCGCGCCCGACGGCAGCCGGTGGGCACCCGCGATCGCACCCGAGCGTCAGATCTTCTCGCCGCAGACCGCGTGGCTCGTGATGGACATGCTGTCCGATCCGGAAGCGCGCCGCGCCGGGTTCGGCACCGAGCTGCCGTTCGACTTGCCGTTCCGGATCGCCGCGAAGACCGGCACCGCGCGTGGTTTTGCCGATACGTGGGCGATCGGCGCGACGCGCGAAGTCATCGTCGGCGCGTGGGCCGGCACGTTCGACGGCACGCCGACCCAAGGCCTCGTCGGCATGGATGCTGCGGCACCGCTCGTGCGCGACACGATGCTCGCGCTCGCCGAATCGCACCGGCTGACGCTGCCTTCCCGCCCCGCCGGCATCGACGACATCATCGTGTGCGCGGACACCGGCTCACCCGGCAGCGCGTGTCCGACCGTGCATGACTACGCGATCCACGGTCGGCCACTCGACGACTCGGGCATTCGTCGCGCCGCCGATGGCACGCTAAGTTATCCGACGCGCGCCGATGGTTGGCTCGCGCGCCGCGACCAACGCGAGCCGTAGTCAGCTCGGTTCCATGCCGCGCGGGGACGTCGGCGGTAACGCCGCGAGCACTCCGTCGACGACGATCAGTGCGGTCGTCGTCAGGTCCGCGAGCGCATCGGGGCCGGCGACTTCGCGCGCAGCGGGATAGACGACGACGAGATTCGCGAGCAACTCGATCACGAGGTCGCGCCGACTCGCACGCTCGAGCACATCGGCGAAGCCGCACGCGAGCAGCGACTTCAGCAGCTCGGCCGAGCCGTATGCGCGCCAACCCTCGGGCAGCGCTGCACCGATCGGGTCCGGGGTCAGCGTGCTCGGGAGCTCGGACTCGTGATGGCTGCCGAGCATGAGTGCGAACCGCATGCGTTTCGGCATGCTCGCGAGCCGATCGACCTCGGTATCTTCGCGGAGCTCGTCACCCCGACCGGCGCGCTTCAGCAGCAGGTGCGGCAGGTCGAGATCTGTTTCGCACACGACCGCGCTGACCGTCCCGGCGATCCGAAACGGCGGCACGACCGGGAGCTGCGCCCACTCGCCGCGCCGTTCGCGATGAGTCTCGAGATCGAACGCGGTGACCGTGACGTCGCCATGGTCGCGCGCGAACGATCCGCGCACGACCCGACTCTCGAACCCGCCCTCAGCGAGCAGCCACAACGCGGTTCGCTGCAAGGCCGGCGAGACGTGCGACAGATCCTCGCTCGGTTCGAGCCCCGCGGCATCCGCTGCGGATCGCTGCTCGCGCCGGCGATACACGTGACGCGCCGCGAGCGCGGCGAAGCCCGTCGCGATCCCGCCGATGAACATCCAATCCACGCGCTACGTCTCCGCGCCGACGCTAGCACGCGGTCAGGTCAACAGCTCGAGCTGTGCTCGGCCACGCGTCGATCGAACCGCACCGCCAGTCGGCGGTGCTGCCGGCCGGGTACCGGCCCCGGCCGTCGATCGAGTCGCGTCGCGTTGTTCGTGCGCGAGCAGCCACTGCTTCGTCGGCAGCCCGCCGCCGTAGCCGGTCAGCGTACCGTTCGCTCCGATCACGCGATGACACGGCACGATGATCGCGATCGGGTTGCGACCATTTGCGAGCCCGACCGCACGACTCCCCGCCGGTCGCCGGATCGCGCGGGCGATCTCGCCGTAGCTGCGCGTCTCCCCAAACGGGATCGCGAGCAGCGCGCGCCACACGATCTGCTGGAACGGCGTACCTTCCGGTGCGAGCGGCAAATCGAAGTCGCGGCGCTTGCCCGCGAAGTACTCCGCAAGCTGCTTCTCGGTACGCGCGAGGACGCCGCCGCGGCGTGGAGCTTCGGCCTCGACTCGCGGGCCGTTCGGCAGGTTCAACATTGCGAGCTCGTCGCCACGCGCGACGAGTTGAAGCTCGCCGATCGGCGTTTCGAGCAGGATCATCGTGAGCATCGACATGTCAGTCTCCTTCTGAGAGTGCGGTCCACAAGTGGATGACCGCGTAAGAGCGAAATGGTCGCCACGCCTCGGCGCGCGCTTCAGCCGCACGCGGACTGGCACCACGCAGCGCTTTCTTGACGCCGAGATCTGCGGCGGGAAACGCATCCGGGTCATGTAGCGCACGCATCGCGAGGTAGTGCGCGGTCCACGGTCCGACGCCAGCGAGCTGCGTCGCTTCGGCGACGAATTCGTCGAGCGGCCGCGCCGTGTTCAAACCGAGCTGTCCGTTCGCGACCGCGCCCGCGAGCCCGTGCAACGCGACCGCGCGCTTCGCGGGCATCCCGATCTTCACGATCCGCTGCCAGCCGACCGCGTGAACTTCCGCCGCGGTCGGGAACCGATGCGACAACGCGGGCTCCGAGCCGGCGTACCGCTTGCCGAATTGCGCGGCGAACCGGCCCGCGAGCGTGCGCGCCGCCGCGACCGAGACTTGTTGCCCGAGCATCGCGCGCACCGCGGCTTCGAACGGATCGATCGCCCCGGGCAAGCGCAGGCCGGGGCGTGCCGCCACTGCTTTGCCGATCGTGCGATCGCGACGGAGCACGCGCGCGATCGCATCGGGGTGCGCATCGAGATCGAACATCCGGCGTACGCGCGCACGCAGCGGCATCAGCACCGGCATCAGCTCCGGCGTCACCGCGAGCAGCAACGCGGAACGGTTCGGCGCCGGCCGGACTTCGAGCTCGCCGGTGCGTCCCGCGATGTGAACGACGCGGCGATAGACGTCGTCGCCGACGACCTCGACGCCGGGAATCGCGCGACCGCGTAAGAACCCGAGCAGCCGCGTCCAATCGTACGGCGGGCGATAATCGAGCCGAAGTGCGACGCGATCACCGACGTCCGCGATCGGCCGGGCGCGCGACGGCGACTTGCCGATCCGCTGCGCGAACACCGCGTTGAACCGCCGCACGCTCGAGAACCCCGACGCGAACGCGATCTCCGTGATCGGCAGCGCGGTATCGTGCAGCAGCTGTTTCGCGAGCGCGAGCCGCGCACTCTGCGCGAGCTCGACCGGCGACACGCCGAGTCGGGTTTCCGTCGCACGCCGCACGTGCCGCGCCGTGACGCCGAGCTCCGCCGCAAGCTCGTCGATCGAGCGTTCGTTCAACGCGCCTTCAGCGATCCGACGAGTCGCCGCTGCCGCGAGCGCATCAACCGCATCCACGGGTGTCGTCGGTGCGCCGGGCGCGACCTCGGGACGGCAGCGGAAGCATGCGCGGAACCCGGCGCGCTCCGCGAGCGCCGCGCTCGTGTAGAACTCGCAGCGTGCTCGACCGGGCACGCGCACCGGGCAGATCGGCCGACAGTAGATGCCAGTCGTCGTCACGCCGACGAAGAACACCCCGTCGAATCGGCGATCGCGGGCGGCGAGCGCGGCGTAGCGAGCATCATCGGTCATCACGGTCATGGAGGTAGCACGTGGCTTCTAGCCCGGCTGGCCGTTTCCGGACCTCATCGCAACAAAGCCTCAGTGTTGTGCCGCGAGCCAGGTCCGGAGCTCTCGCGCGTTGGCCGCGTCGTTCGCTTGCTCGTACAAAGCGAGTGCGGTGCGCCCTTCCGCGACTCCGCGCGCACGCGTCGCGGGCGATTGAACGAGCGCAGCGCCGAGGTCGTAATGGATCTCCGCGATCAGGCCGACCGGCATCTTGGCATCGACGCGGATCTGTAGAGCGCGATCGAGGTATGGCACCGCCTCCGCTCCGCGATGCAGCCCGGTCAGCGAATCGCCGATGCCGGCCAACGGGTACGACAGGCTCGGATGATCTTTACTGAACCTCGCTTCGAAGATCGCGAGGCTCCGCTGCCAGTTCGCGAGCGCATCCGCATACGCGTTGCGCCGCCCCTGGAGTCGCGCGACCGCTGCGAGCGCCATCGCGACCCTCGGATGGTCCGGGCCATAACCGTTCTCGTAGACCTCGAGTGCCCTCGTCGCCGTGGCTTCGGCGTCCGCGAGCTTGTCCTGACTGTCGAGCACGCTCGATTCGCGCGAGAGGTAGTCGCCGACGTCGGGATGCCCGGGGCCTTGCACCTTGATCGCGATCTGCTCCGCGCGCCGGATCATCGCGAGCGCGTCGTCGAGCTTGTCCTCGCGCTCCGCGATCACTCCGAGCTCGGAGATCACGTACGCGACGTGCAGATCGTCCGGCCCGATCGCGATCTCGTACAACGAACGCGCGCGCTCGAGCGCCGCTTTCGCCGCATCGAGCTGACCGAGCGCGACGAGCGCGCTGCCGAGGTTCGTCACGGTTCGCGCGAGCTCGACGCTGTTCGGTCCGAAGATCTTTTCGTAAGAAGCGATCGCGAGATCGAAGTACTTGCGCGCACTCGCGAGATCACCCTGCTCGGCATAGAACGTTCCGAGGTTGTTGTACGAGCCCGCGACCGCCGGATGGTCGGGGCCAAACGACGCGATGCGGATCGCGAGCGCTTGATCGTACAAGCGCTTCGCGTCGTCGAGCTTGCCCTCGCTTCGCGACTCGTTGCCGAGATCATCGATCGCGGTCGCGACCTCCGGGTGATTCGGTCCGTCGATCCGCTCGCGAGTAGCGAGCACGCGCTCGAACCGCTTGCGCGCGTCGGCGAAGCTACCCTGAGCCCTGAGCACGTTGCCGAGCTGTTCGAGCGTCGTCAGCACCGCGACGTGATCCGGCCCGAGCACCGGCTCGGCGACCGCGAGCGCTTGCTCGTCGCGAGTCCGGGCTTCCGGCAGGTTGCCGCGCGCGAGATCGAGCACGCCGCGATCGCGCGCGAGCTCGACGAGCAGCTCCGCGGGTGGCCGAGCATTCGCGGCCGCGGCGTCCGCGCGCTCCGACACCTCGAGTGCGAGCTCGTACTTGCTGCGGAGCGTCGTGAGCGCGTCGACGAGCGCGGCCGAGGCCTCGATCTCGGTCGAGCTATCGCCGGCCGCCCTCGCCTGGTAACTCGCTTCGCGCAGGCTGTCGATCGCGCTCCGGTCCGCGAGCGCGAGCTGCGCCTTGCCGAGTACGAGCAGCGCTTCCGCGACGAGCGGTGCGTAGCCGGTCGCGCGCGCGGTCACCGTCGCCGCGTTCGCGCCGTCCCTCGCGCGCGCGTAGCGTCCGAGTCGCTGCTCGGCGCGCGCTTCGTCGAGGCGAGCGTTCACGGCCTGGACGCGAGCGCGCGCATCGTCGGTCTCGGGCGGCCGCACGACCGCATCGAGCGCGCTCGAATTCGCGCACGGCTCGATCGACGGCAAGCGCCTGACCGCGTCGAGCGCCTGATCGACGGCATCCCCACCGCCGACCGCGAGCAATGCGAGCGTCGCGCCGGCCTCGTCGAGTCGATCCGCGAGGCAGCGCATGCGGAGATCGAGCACGTGCTCCGATTGTTCGCCGCGTACCCGCGTCGCCTCGCATGCATCGCGATGTCCGAGCGCCCAGGACCGCCCCCAGTCGTCGACGATCGGTTCGAGCTTCGCAAACGTCGCCGCGGCATGCGGTCGCTTCGACGCGAGAAACGCAACCTCGATCTCGCGACGACGCGCGGCGCTCCACACCTTCGCGACCCGAGCCTCGCCGCCCTGACAAGGAACCTCGGCGGTCGGCCACATCGCATACGCGATCCCGGCGCCCGCGATCGCGAGCGCGATCACCGCGCCACCCGCGATCCGCCTGCGGCGGATCGTGCGATCTCGCGCGAGCTCGTCGACGAGCGCGGTCATCGACGGGAACCGGTCCTCCGGCGCGAACGCGAGCCCGCGGAGCAGCATGCGCCGCAACCAGCCCGGCACTTTGCCGACGTTCGGCGCCGGCGCGACTTGCGCGATCGCGACGTTCGTCGCGAGCTCTTCGTACGTCGTGCCGGCGAACGGATGCACGCCATACAGCGCTTCGTAGAGCGCGACGCAGAACGAGAACTGATCCGTGCTCGCGGTCGCGACCCGCCCGCCGAACTGTTCGGGCGACATGTAGAGCGGCGTGCCCATGATCGAGCCGGTGCGCGTCAGGTCCCGCGCCAACGGCGATCCCTCCGACGCGATCGCGTCTCCCGGCTCGGCTCCCGCACCACCGGCGTGCTCGACGCTGACCAGCCCGAAGTCGGTGACGCACACGCGGCCGTCTTCGAACCTCAGCACGTTGTCGGGCTTGAAGTCGCGATGGATGAGGCCCGCGGTGTGAGCCGCCGCGAGCCCGCGACCGGCCTGGACGAACACGTCGACGATCTCGCGCAGCGACGGGTGGCCCGCGAGCCACGCGCGCACGGTGCCCGCGTCCGCGAGCTCCATCGCGAGGTAGACCTCGTCACCGTGGGTGCCGACGTCGTGGACCTTGATCACGTTCGGGTGGTTGATCTTCGCCATCGCCTGCGCCTCGCGCAGCAGGCGGACGTGTGCCTCGCCGGCATCGGCGCGAACGACGCCGGCGCGCAGCAGCTTGATCGCGACCTTGCGATCGAGCTCTGGATCGTGGGCCGCGAACACCATCCCCATCCCACCGACGCCGAGCAGCTCGAGCAGCAGGAACCGGCCGATCGCATCGCCGCGTGCTGGCTCCGAGCGATCGCGCTTTCGCCCTGGCCCTTCGCGCGCAGTTAGCGCGAGCGGCGATGGTCGATCGCTCGTCCCGGTCTCGCCGATCGCCACGACATGGCCGATCGTCTTGCGACAGCCCTCGCAGTCTTGGAGGTGACGCTCGATCACCTCGCGCTCGGGCTCGCCCAGGCTTCTCTCGACGAACGCCAACAGCTGGCTATCGCCGGGACATGGCGCCTTTGCTGGCCGAACCACGCCGGGACTATGGCACGCGGTTGCGGCCGGCAAGGGTGCGACACCGCCCGGGCGAGCTTGTTACCGCGCTTCCGCGGGCGGCGTCCGGACCGGCATGACATGCCAGCCCGTTGTTCGACCGCTGCGTGCCGCACTCGCGATCTCGCTGATCACGACGACGACCGCGGCGTGCATCGCGAACGTCCCCGCGCCGCCGACCGCGGGATACGGCGCGCCGTATCACGGGACCGGCGAACCGATCGTCGTGTCCGACACCACGTCCGGGTGGGGCGTGCACGAAGGCAGTCACGAGATCACGACGGAACAAGCGCTCGAGGCGACCGGCGATGCGGAGTACGAGGCGCGGCGCCAGAACGCGAAGCGCTACAACGCTCGGGTCTACGACGAGGGTCGGGCCCACAACCGCAACGGCACCGCGATGGTCGCCGCCGCGGTCGTCGCGGTCGCCGCCGGCATGTTCCTCAGCTCGACGCTCGCGAACGGCCTGCGCAGCGAGAGCTCGACCGCGCCGAGCGCGATGATGCCGGAGACCCGCGACTACTCGACCGGGTTCGTCAATCTCACCGGCTACGGCCTGATCGGGGTCGGCGTGTTGACCGGCCTGGCCGGTTACTACTTCGGTCGCCAGCCGCCGCCGTATCACGCGTGGAAGACCCCCGAAGCGCTGAACCGACCCGCGTACGTGCGGCAGATGACCGAGCCGTACAACGAGAAGCTCGACACCAAGACCGCCGGCATTCCCGTGCTGCATCCGACGCCACCGCGCAAGATGCCGCCGCTGCGAGGAGACAACTGATGCGCATCGCATGCTTCGTCCCTGTCGTTGGCCTCGCGTCGGGGTGCTTGTTCTACACGTCGTACCGCGACGATCGACCGGCGCCTCATCTGCGGACGCTCGCGGAAGCGAAGATCCTCGAGCTCGCGGTGAACCTCGGCGAGCTGCCTGGCCTGTGCCCCGGCAAGCAAGCGCAGCTGCAAGCCGACGCGACCGTGCAGTGGCCGGGCGCCAAGCCGGTCCACCGGACGATCGGCAGCGATGCGGACTCGCTCGCCGCGGCGTCGTTCTCGGTCACGGGCTCGCTCGTGCATGGCGACGAAGGCGCACACTTGTTGCCCGATCCGGACGTGCTCAAGTCGGTCGAGGTCGGGTTCGTCGCCGATATCGCGTACTCGCCGCAATCGCGCTTCAAGTTCCACGAGACGTTCAAACCCGAGTACAGCTGCTTTGTCGGCCTCGACGTTCCGGGCGAGCAAGGTGCCCCGGGCGACGACGGAGCATCCGGGTCGAGCGGCAGCAAGGGAGCGAACGGAACGGCGGGGGCGAACGGGCACGGCGGCAAGCGCGGCGCGAAAGGCGGTCACATCGAGGCGTTCGTGACCGAGGTGTCCACGCCGTTCTACCCGAAGCTGTTAGCGGTCCATGCGAACGACTCGTTCTTCCTCGCACCGGCGGACCGCCCGCTCGTGTTCGCGGCGACCGGTGGCGCCGGCGGCACGGGCGGCAGCGGTGGCAGAGGCGGTGCAGGCGGCGATCAAGCGACCTACAACGTGACCGAAGAGACCCACAGCGGTGACCACATCACGAAGTCGCACGGCCAAGGAGCGGCCGGCAACGGCGGCGACGGCGGCACGGGTGGCGATGGCGGCGACGGCGGCGACGGCGGCACGGTCGTCGTGACCTACGACGAAGCGTTCCCCGAGCTGCGCGAGCTCATCCACACGAACGTCGCTGGCGGATCGGCTGGCGCGAAGGGCTCGGGAGGCTCGGGAGGCTCGAAAGGCACGTCCCACGCCGACAAGGAACGACAGGAAGGGCAACCGGGCCAAGCTGGACAAGACGGCGACCGCGGGCACGGTGGCGGTCCTGGTCACGCCGACGTGCGAGCCGGCTCGGTCGCGTCGAAGTTCGGCGAGCTCCCAGGCGTCTCGCTGCTCGGGCGTTCGAAGAGCAGCGATTCCCCGCAACCGCATCACCACAAGAGGTAACCGTGATTCGACCATTCTCCACGCTCGCGCTGATCGCGCTCGGCCCTCTCGCCGGCTGCTTGTTGCAAGCCGAAACCGACACCGGACCGACGGTCAGCATCACGCTCTCGGCCGACAACGGGACTGCGAGCGACACCGACGACACGCCCGAGCTCGACTTCGAAGGGGCCAGCGAGCTGTCGGTCGCGCTCGAGATCGATACCGAATCGGGAACGTCCTCGGTCGACGACACGCTGTCGGCGGTCACCCAGTTCACCGGCACGTTATCGATTCCGCCGACCAGCTTTAGCGAAGCCGACTTCACGAGCGACGGCAATTCGGATGCACCGACGTTCACGAGCAACGACACCGTGACGATTCCCGCCAGCGCGGTTGGCCAGATGCTCGCGGTCGTGCTCGGCGCCGAGGACGCAGCCGGCTTGCGGTCGAACGCGATCAGCTTTCGCGTGATGCTCGTCGATAGCTCGGCCGCGCGCTAGGCACGCGTCCGGCGACGACCTACGCCCGCCGGCGGTTTGCTATGGTGGGTCGTGGTCGCCGAGCTGGTGCGCGCTCTGCTCGCGTTAGTGACGAGTGAACAGCGCGAGCCGATCGCCGCGTCACTCGAAGCCGCGATCGGCGCGAGCGTTGCAACGGCGCGACGGCGTTGGCCCGACCTTCCGGTCGACGCGCCGGACTTCCCGGACTATCTGCTCGAGCGCGCACGCGATCAAGTTCAGCTCGCGGCCGCGCTGCCGCGACTTCGGGTCGACGACCTGCTGCTCGCGTGGTGGGCGAGCCGCAACGACTCGCGCGCGATCAGCGCATTCGACGCCGCGCACGCCGACGTGCTCGATCGCCTGCTGCGCCGTTTTCATCGGCTCGATCCCGACGAGCTACGCCAGGCGCTCGCGATCAGGCTGTTCGTCGGAACCTCGACCGCGCGCCCTCGGATCCTCGACTACTCGGGCTTCGGCTTTCTCGAGAACTGGTTCAAGATCACGGCCGCGCGCACGTTCCTCGACGCCGCGCGCTCGCTCGGCCGGGAGCGCACGGACGAGCTGTCCGACGACGCGTTGTTCGAGCTCGCATCGCCGCGCGACGATCCTCGCGACGCGGCGGAGCGAACGCAAGTTATCGCTGCGGTCAAACGGATGCTCGCGCAGGCGATCGCGACGCTACCGGCACGCGAACGCACGTACTTGCGCCACGTCACGGTCGACGGGCTCCGGCTCGAGCAGATCGCGGCGACGTATCAGGTGCATCGAGTGACGGTGGCGCGCGTGCTCGCTTCGGCGCGCAGGCAGCTCCAGGACGCGACGCGCGCGCTCGTCATCGGCGAGCTCGGAATCGCGTCGACCGGACTCGCGAGCATGTTGCAGTTGCTCGACAGCCAGATCGATCTTTCGCTCCAGCGGCTGTTCCCCGAGCCGACGCTGTAACCGGCCGACTACTTCTCGAGCTGGATCGCGCCGCTGTCGACGAGCACGGTACTGAGCCCCGCGACTTGCCAGCCATCGTCTCGCCGCATCGCGGCCGCCATCAGTTGCGAACGGGACGCCGCGTCGAGCGCCTCCCACTCCTCGGCGGTCATGACGAAACCGGCGAGCGCGATGTCACCCTTCATCGTTTCACTTTCCGCATCCGACCGCGCGGCGGCAAGTTTTCGTGCTAAACGCCGCCGGTGCCGCGTGAGGTCACTTCTCGCTACAGCGACCCACTTACGCAAGTGTGGCTCGGGGCAGCGCGATCGATCGGTCTGCGAATTGTCCGAAGTCCGGACGCTTACGCCGCGACGGATGGCCGCGGCACGCTGGCGATCGCGACCGACGACGCGCTCGATGCCGACGACAGCCTCGCGCAGATGATCTTCCACGAGCTGTGCCATTCGCTCGTCGAGGGCGAATCCGCCTTCTCGGCGCCGGATTGGGGGATGGACAACACCGGCCCCGATCACGACTGGCGCGAGCATGCCTGCTTGCGTGTGCAGTGGGTGCTGACCGGTCGCTATGGCTTGCGAACGCTGTTCGGCCCGACGACCGACTTCCGCGCGTTCTGGGATCGACTGTCGGGAAACGTGCTCGCAGATCGCACCGAGCGATCGGTGCAAGCCGCGATCGCAGCGCTGCGCCGGACCGAACAACCGCCGTGGTCGCCGGCGCTCGGCAATGCGCTCGCCGCGACCGCTGCGATCGCGGTCGCCGCGGCGCCGTTCGCGGCCGCGGATTCGCTATGGCTCGGTGTCACCGCGCCACCGCCGCTGCATCCGACTGGCTTGCCGGCCGGCGCCGACGCCGGGACGTGCGGCACGTGCGCGTGGCGTTACGAACAGCGCGGTGTCGCTCGTTGCCGGCACGTAGACGCGAAGATCTCGGATGCGTGGCCGACGTGCGAGCGCTACGAAGCGGCACTCGATTGCCAGACCTGCGGCGCGTGCTGCCGTGCCGCATACCATTCGGTCGAAGTCGGCCGTCGCGACCCGTGCGTCAAGGCGCAGCCGAGCTACATCGTCGACCGTGGCACGTATCTCGAGATCCGCCGCGAAGGCGATCGCTGCGCCGCGCTACACGGCGGCGAGCTCGAGCGTGACCGCGCTACGCGGTACCACTGCGTGATCTATGACGATCGGCCAAAGACGTGCCGCGACTTCACGCTCGGCTCGGCGCATTGCCTGACCGCGCGCCGCCGAGTCGGGCTGAGCTCCTGAGCTAGCCCGGTTCAGCTATGCTCTCGCTCACGATGCGTATCGCCGCGATCCTCGTGTCGCTCGTCGCGACCGCTGGCGCGTCGCCAGCTCCATTGAAAGCCGTGTTCGCTCGGCTCGCCGCGCGCGAGCCGCTACCTCAGGTCTGCTTCGCGGCGAACCTGAACCGCAGCCTCGTCGCGTGTCTCGGTACGACCGATGGCGACGGCGAGGCGCTGTACTTCCTGCACGTGTACGGCGAGACGCCGGGAGACGGCACGATGTGGCAGTACTTCCTGCAGAACGACTCGGCTCACCCCGCGACGGTAGACCAGAGTCATCTCGACGACGCCGCGAAGTACCTCGACGCCCATGGACTGCGGCCCGCGACGTTCGATTTGACGCCACTCGAGCGTCGCGATGGAGCCAGCGCGAAGGTCGGCGCATGGACGGTCCGCCGGGTGATCACGAGCCCGACCGAGGAGCATCTCGCGGTGATGTGCGGCACCGCCGAACGAACGGTCGACTCTTCGATGCCACTCGACGTGGTGCTCTCGTCCGAGGATGGTCCGGTCGACATCGCGCTCGGATCGCTGACCCGCGATCAGGTGCTCGTCGTGACGACCGCGCACAACCCGCACACGATCAACCGCGAGGCTGCTCGCTTCGACGCGTCTGCCGTATGCCATTCGAAATGACCCGCTGACGACCCGTCGCGCGATTCGCGCTGCGCCCGGTTTCGCGTCACGATGGCGCCATGCCCGACGAGCGCGACCGCGACCGCGACGCCGCCACCGATCCGATCGTCACCGAGATCCCCGCAGCGACCGCCGCGCAGCTCGCGACGCTCGCCGGCAAGTTCCCCGAGCGCTATCGCCTCGCCGGAACGCTCGGTACGGGCGGCATGGGCGAAGTGATCCTCGCGACCGACACTCAGATCGGCCGAGAGGTCGCGATCAAGCGCATGCGGCTCGCACCGAATGCCGGATCGATCGCGCGGTTCGAACGCGAAGCGAAGATCCAAGCGAGACTCGAGCATCCCGCGATCGTGCCGGTCCACGAGCTCGCGAACGATGCCGCCGGTCAGCCGTTCTTCGTAATGAAGCGGCTCGCCGGTACGACGCTGTATGACGTGATCGTCACGCGCAACGCGAAGTTCTCGCGCAACAAGCTGCTCCGGTCTTTCGCGGACGCGTGCCTCGCGGTCGAGCTCGCGCACAGTCGCGGCATCGTCCATCGCGATCTCAAGCCGAACAACATCATGCTCGGCGACTTCGGCGAAACCTACGTGCTCGACTGGGGAATCGCGCGCGTGCTCGGCGAAGCGGACACGATCGAGCCTGCATGGCGCGACACGTCGGTCGGCGGCGCGACTCAGGTCGGCGCGATCTTCGGTACGCCGGGCTACATCGCGCCCGAGATGTTGCGCGGGCAGCCGGTCGACGGCCGCGCCGATGTCTACGCACTCGGCTGCATCCTGTTCGAGATCCTTGCCGGCGAGCCGTTGCTGCCGCCGGGGCGATCAGGAATGACTGCAGCGCTCGACGACGTCGATGCGCGGCCATCGGCGCGCGCGCCCGACCGCAACATTCCGCTCGAGCTCGACAGCATTTGCGTCGACGCGACTCGCACCGATCGCGAGCTGCGCCTGCCGACCGCGCGTTCGCTCGCCGAGCGCGTCGAGCACTTTCTCGACGGCGATCGCGATCTCGCAAAGCGCAAGGTGCTCGCGGAGGGCCATCTCGCGACCGCTCGAGCTGCGATCGCGGCCGGCGACTCCGAAGCACAGCGCGCGTTGGCGATGCGCGAAGCCGGCAGCGCGCTCGCGCTCGATCCGACCGGCGTCGACGCCGCCGAGCTCGTCGGCCGGCTCATGCTCGAGCCACCGCGCGAGGTGCCGCGCGAAGTCGAGGATCGACTCGCCGAGCTCGACGATCGCGCGCGCCGGACGAAGCTGTCGGCGGTATGGCCGGCACATCTGATGTACCTCGCGTTCTCCCCCGTGCTCGTCCTGCTCGGCTTGCATGGCGGCGCCGCGATCGCCACGTTGTGCGGCGCGATCGCGCTCAACGCGTTCGTGTCGTTCCGATTGTCGCGACAGCGCGAGCCGATCTCGGTGAACGATATGTACTTCACGGTGATCGTGACCGCGCTGTTGATCGGCACGATCGCGCGGTTGTTCTCGCCGCCGCTGGTCGCACCTGGCATCACGACGCTCGCAGCGTTCATGTTCGCGGTCGATCAGCGCATCCGGCTGGTCCCGCTGATCGTCGCCTTGGTCGGCGCGATGTTGCTGCCGTGGGCCTTAGAGCTTCTCGGGACTTGGTCGCGCACGATCGGGACGGACCACGGCAACGTCGTGTTGCACTCCGACGCGTTCGAAGCGCGCTATCCCAACTCCGAGATCGCGCTCGCCGGTTTCATCGGCACGCTCGTCGTATTCTCCGCGACGTTCGCGCGCCGCGTCGCGTCGGCCGAGCGCGCCGCCGTGCGTGCGCTCGAGCTGCAGGCGTGGCACCTGCGGCAGCTCGTTCGGCGCTAGGTTCGCTGTGCGGTTGTGAACCTGTACGGCCCGCACAGCTAGCGCACAGCGCGGCGCTCGGCCGATCACGCTGGGTTAGCGCAGGCCCTGCGCTTGCACTGGTTGGATGCGTGGAGGTCGAGATCGATATGAGCGATATCGACGATACCGAACCCTATCCGTCCCGGCGCCGGAGCCAGACCGAGCGGATCGTCGATGAGCCGACCGTGATCGTCGACCTCGAGCTCCCACCGATCCCGACCCCGCCGAACCGGAAATTCGGACGGGGGCGCACCGCGATCGGCACGACCCCGCCGGCGCTGCGCCTGCCGGATCGGAGCGACGGCGTACCGCACGAGGTCGCTCAAGAGGACACGCCGACCAGCTAGGTCTTCGCGCCGGGCAAGCGCGGCGCGAGCGAAGCGAGGCCCTGCAGCGTCGCCGGCAGGTCGACGCCGAGCATTTGCTTGAGCTGCTCGGAGGTCACCGCGGCTTTGACCGCGAAGTTGCCGCCGTTCGCCGCGAGCTCCTTGTCGATCACGGTCAGCCGGTCGACCGGCATGTCGCCGACCGTCTGCATCATCGTGCCGATCAAGCCCGACAGCTTCTGCGCGACGAAGATCTGGCGAGCGCTGTCGCCCGCCTTCGCCCACGTCTCGCCGAGCGCGCGAATCGCCGCGGCGGTCGCCTTGCCCTCTTCGCTGATCTTCGACGCCTGACCGCGCGCCTGCGCGACGAGCTGCGACTTGCGCGCCTCCGCCGGCTTGACCTTGTCCGCGATCAGCTGGAACCGCACCTGCGCGAGCCGAGCGCGTTGCACCGCGACATCGGCGATCGCTTGAGCGAGCAGCGCTTGGACCTGGCCCTTCGATTCAGCGATCAGCGCGCCGCTGCGAGTCTGCGCTTCGGCGATGCGCCGTTGGCCTTCCGCGCGCGCGGTCGAGATCTGCGCTTCGACCTTCGAGATCTCTTGGTTCTGGAGGTTCGACGCCGCGTTCTCTGCCGCGAGCGCTTGGTTCTCGGCCTCGGCGATCCGCGACTTCTTCAACAACTCCGCGGTCGATCGCCGACCGATCGAGCCGAGATAGCCCTTGTCATCGGAGACGTGCTGGATCTTGAGCGTATCGAGCTCCAACCCGAGCCGACCGAGATCGTGATCCGCTTCGCGCAGCAACTCGCCCGCGAACTTCTCGCGATCCTGGTTGACCTCCTCCGGCGTCAGCGTCGACAACACGCCGCGCAGATTTCCTTCGAGCGTTTCGCGCGCGATCGTCATGATCTGATCACGCGTCATGCCGAGAAATCGTTCGACCGCGTTCGCGAGCTGCTGGGGCTTGCTCGACACCTTGACGTTCGCGACGCCTTGCACGTTGAGCGCGACCCCGCCCTTCGAGTACGCGCCTTGAACGCGCAGCTCGATCATCATGTTCGTGAGGTCCATGCGATCGACGACCTCGATCAGCGGGATACGAAGGCCGCGTCCGCCCTGGACGACGCGATAACCGATCATGCGGTCTTCGCCGGGAATCTGGTGATGTCCGCCGGAGAAGATCAGCACTTCGTTCGGCGGGCAGATGTAGACGATGCGCTTGATGATCGCGGCGAGCACCGCGAACGCGCCGACGATCGCGACCGCAGCGACGACGATGACGTTCTGCATGACTAGCTCCTCCCGCTGCCACCGGGCGTGCCGGTGATGACCTTCGAGATGTCGATGCCGAGCGTTCGCGTGACCTGCTCGAGCAGCGCGTTCATCGTCGCCGGATATGATGCGGCGTACGCTGGCAGCATCTTGCCGTCGCCGCCGTCGATGACGTGGACCTCGCCGACCTTGAGCCGACGTGTCGCGGTCGCGACATCCGAGAAGATCTGCTCGAGATGCTGGAGCACGAACATGTCCATCGCGCGCCCACCGCTATCGCGCCATGCAGCGGCGACATCGGACAGCGACTGCGACATTGCTTCGCCGTCGGCCTGGATCGGCGCAGCTTGGCCCGCGTTGAACAGCTCGCGCACTTGCGCTTCGATCTCGGCGGGGATCGTGACCTCGGCTTGCAACCGCAGCGATTCGAGCTCGCCGCGGACTTTTTGCAGCTCGAGCTCGGCTTCGGCGCGCGCTTGCTGGCCCGATGCTTCGGCGCGCAGCTCCTCGGATCGCGCTTCGCCATCGACTTCGGCGACGATCTGGCGCAGCTCGTTCTGCTTGCGCTGGACCGCGGCTTGCGCGTTCGTCTGCGCGACTTGCCCGCGCGCCGCAGCGGCGGCCTCGGCTTGCGCGGCTTCACGCGCCGCATCGGACTCCGACACCTCGGCGGAGCGCAGGATCTCGGCGATCCGCTGCCGGCTGATGCTCTCGAGGTAGTTGCCGTCGTCCGCGACGTGCTGGATCTTCAAGACATCGAGCTCGAGGCCGAGCTTCTGTAGATCCGGCGTCGCCGACTCCTCGAGGTGATGCGCGAACTCGAGCCGGTCCTCGTTCAGCGACTCCGGCGTCATCGCCGCGAGCACGCCGCGCAAGTGACCTTCGAGCGTCTCTTTGACCACGCGTGCGATCTCGAGTTGGTCGCGGCCGAGGAACCGCTCGATCGCATTGCCGACGAACCGGCGGTCGGTCGACACCTTGACGTTCGCGATCGCGTGGACGTTGAGCGGAATGCCGCCCTTGGAGTACGCGCCCTGCACCGCGATCGGCACCGAGATCAGCGAGACATCCATCCGGTTGACCGATTCCATCACCGGCACGCGCACGCCGCGGCCGCCGAACACGACGCGATAGCCGACGACGTGACCATCTTCGGTCGCGTGCTTGCGGCCGGAGAAGATCAGGATCTCGTTCGGCCGACAGATCCGCAGCAAGTAGCGATACAGCACCATCAGCAACAGCAAGACGGCGGCACCAGCCACGACCCCTGCGATCACTTCGGGCGGAATTTTGACGTTGCTCATCCTGTGCCTCCCAGACGTTAGCGGACGGGCCGACGCTACATCTCGGGCTTGGCGACGAGCAACGCTCCGTGCTCGCCTTCTGCGACGACCGTCACCGGCGCTCCCGTCGGTAACTCGGTGCTGTCATCCGCGACCATGGCGGTGAAGTCTTCCGTGCGACCCTTGATCGAGATCCGCACTTGGCTCGGCTTGCCCGGGCCGGCGGGCAACAGCAGCTGTCCGGTCATCCCGACGAGCTCGTGGGCACCGATCGCGCTCGACACGCTGCGCTTCGTCAACCCGCGAATGATGCCGACCGCGAGCGCGCCGCCGGCCGAGCCGATCACGAGCGCGCCGATCGCAGCGACGAGCTCGCTCGAGCCGAGTGCATCGAGCGCGAGCCCGGCG
>CAZDGY010000022.1:0-20446 GCA_964504685.1 uncultured Kofleriaceae bacterium
GGACAGCTACGACACCTGCGCCGACTGCTCGACCCACGCCGCGGATGACGTCGCGTAGATCGAGTGTCATCGCGTGATCTGGGCCGGGTCGCGCGAGCTGCATCAGCCGCTGACCGTGCGTCTTGATGTGGTCTCCGACGCGCTCGAGATCCGGCAAGATCATGCGCAGGATCGGCTCGATGTCGGCGTTGTCCTCGATGCCGATGCGCAACTCGTCGACCGCGCCGATCTGGATCTGCGCGATGTTGCGTAGCTCGTGGCCGACACCGCCGGCGAGCGTACCGAGCGTGGAGCGACGCTCGGCGAGCAACAGCTGAGTCCGGGTGGCCTTGAGGCGCTCTTCGATCGTCGTCAGCGCGGCGCGCAGCTCGTCTTCGGCAACGCGCCGGCGCGCGATCTCGCGCTCGCGGTCGTCGAGCAGCTGTTGCTTCTGTCGCGTATCGCGAGCCACGAGCACGATGCCTTTGAGCTCGCCGTCGTCGCCGAGCACGGGTGCACCGGTCATCGACATCGGAATGCGTTCGCCACGCTTGGTCACGAGCCAACCAATGTCGCGTCGCATCACGTCGCCATCGGCAATTCTCTTACGAGCACCTGTCCGGATCCCGGACGAAGCGTCATCGAGGATCGCCGCGATCGGCATAACCGCTAACTCAGCGGCGGTATACCCGGTGAGCTGCTCTGCTGCGGCATTATGGTGCAGCAGGTGGCCGTCGACATCGACCACGAACACCACGTCCACCATCGCCTCGAGCACCTGTTCGATCACCGTGCGTTCTCGCTCTCGGAATTCTTCTGAACCTACCACTGCTAGTGGACGAAAAAGCGTAGCTCCACCACGCGTGGGTAGAGAACATGCCCGGCTTGGCCGATATGTGGAACGAGTGTCACTCTCCGAATCCCTGCGCGCACTCGGCGACCTGATCCGGCTGACGCGGACCTCGAACGGCTTGACCCAGCAGGCGCTCGGCGAGCGCGCAGGTCTGGGCGGGAAGTACGTCAGCGAGATCGAGCGCGGGACTCGCGACTTGCCGTTCAGCACGCTGCACGCGTTGGTCGAGCACGGCCTCAGCTTGCGGCTCGAAATCTCGTTCCCGCATCGCACGACGTCCCGAGCGAGCACCCACCCGCCGCTCCCGCGTGCGATCGAAGAGCTCGCGCGCAAGCTCGCCACGCTGCCTCGCGAGCGCCAGCGGGCGGTCGTGGCGCTCGTCAAGGTCGTGTTGCGACTCGCCAGCGGCTGACCTGACCGCCGGCAACTCGAGTTGCCGGAACGGTCGAACCTCCCAAGATCACACAGCTGCGACATTGGTGCGGTGCGTGCAAATACGCTTCTCGCCATGCGAATCAGCTCGACTCTCGACGACGCCCGCTGGGCGGACGACACGCTGGAGCGCGAGCGCGAGTCGATCACCCATATCTATTTCAAGCCGCCGAACGAGTCCGAACCGCTGCCGATGACCTATCCGACGGTCCGCAGCTTCGAGGTCAGCGACGATCGTTTCACGATGCCGACGTTTCGTCCGAATGCGACGCGGATCTCGCGGACGCACGCGATTCGTCGCGTGACCCCGCGCAGCTATCTGCGCATCGCGTTTGCCGCAGCCTGCGTGTTGTTCGGGATCATGATCGGCGGCCTGATCGCGTTCGGCGGGCACAGCAGCTCGAAAGCCGATGCCGCACCGCTCGAGACGCCTGCTGCGAAGCCGGTTGCCGCGAAAGCCCCGGTCGCGCCTGCGCCGAAGCAAGTCGCGGTCGCTACGACGCCCGCTCCGGTCCCTGCGGCGACCGTCACGCCGGCCGCGCCGCCCGCTCCGCCTGTCACGCCCCCGACGCTCGCCACCGTGCGCGTCGACACCCAGCCCGCTGGCGCGACCGCGATGCTCGTCGACGATGGCAAGACCTCGCTGATCGGCACCACGCCGGTCGATGCCGAGCTCGATCGCACCCGCGAGTACGACGTGATCCTCACGCTCGAAGATCACGAGACCCACATCGAGCACATCGATCCGAGCGCGAACCAACACGTGCTCGTCGTGCTCGCCGCTGAAGAAGCGCCCGCTCCGGCCCCGGCGCCCGCTCCGGTGCACCATCACCACAACAACCCGAAGAAGGTCGAGCACACCGTCGTCGCCGAGAAGCAGGCGGGCACGGGCTCGCTCAAGGTTTCGAGCAAGCCGCCCTGCTCGATCGTCATCGACGGCAAGACCACCGGCATGACGACGCCGCAAGCGGCAATCGCGCTCGCGGTCGGCCACCACGACGTCACGCTCGTGAACGCCGAAGAGGGCATTCACTTGACGACCGAAGTCGAGATCAGCGCCGATCACTCGACGCAGCTCGTTCAAGACTTCACGAAGTAAACTCGTCGAGCGGCACCGCGCCGACCGATGCGAGCTCGTCGCCGACTATCGCGAGCGCAGCGGCGTAGGCATCTCCGATCGCGAGGTCCCGCACGCGCACTGCGGTGCCGGCGATGACGACGCGATCCGCGATCGCCGAGACCGTGGTCAGATCGTCGAGCAAGCCGACGCCGGTCGCTTTGAGGCACGCTTCTTTGCGGCACCACACGCGCAGAAAGGCGCGGCGGTCTCGACACGCCGCCTCGTCTGGCGCGAGCACGAGCGGTATCAATGCCGCGAGATCGAGCGACGCCGCGAACCGCTCGACGTCGACCCCGACCGAGGCATCGTGCGTCACCGCGAGCAGCGCGACATCCTCGGCGTGCGATAAGTTGTGGTGCACGCCGTCGAGCATCGGCTTGCCGCGCTCGCCGCGCGAGAACCGCAGCGCTCCGGGCTCGGCGGCGACGTAGCGGGCAAGTAGGCCGCGCGTCATCGCGTGTTGCACGACGTACGCATCGCGCAGCTCGGCGGTCGCAAACCGGCGCGCCGCCGCTCGTTCGTCATCGGATAAGGCCGCCGCGAGCTGCCCCGGGTCCTGGCGACACGCGAACCGCCAAACGTGAACGACGCCGGCGCGTAACGGCCACGGCTCCGAGGCGTTCGCGAACAGCGTCGCGATCACGCTGGGATGTCTTCGACTTTGCGCACGTCGCGGATCGCGGTCGAGAGCACGAAGCCGCCGAACAGGACGACCCCCATCACGCTGAACAGCGCGCCCATCATCGACGTCACCGACGAGCCCCAGATCGCGCTCGCGTCGGCGCGTTCGAACACCGCCGGCACGAGCCGATCGGTGAGCGGGCCGGCGAGCAGGAACGACACCGGAATCGTGATGTCGGCGACCATTCGCATCGTCGACAGCACGCGGCCCTGCAAGCGCTCGGGCACCTTGAGCTGCCAGATCGTCATGATCGACGCGTTGCCGATCGTCATCATCACCGCGATCAAGATGTTGAGCCCGCCGAGCGTGAACGGATCGCGCGAGAACCCGTAGGCGATGTAGATCACGCCGAGAATGATCCCGGTCCACAAGAACTGCTGGATGTTCGAGAACCGCTTGCTCAGCACGCCGTAGACGATGCCGCCGAGGATCATCCCGGCGCCGAACAGGCCATTCGTGATGCCGAACGCGCGCTCCGACAGAAAGCTCAACGCGTAGGGCGCCATCAACACCATGCCGATGCTGATGAAGAAGTTCGCAAACGTCGCGACGAGCAGGAACTTGAACAACGGCTTGTGCTTGTAGATCCAGCGGAGGCCGTACAGCGAGTCGCTGAGTAGCGACAGGCTCGCCTGCGATTCCTCGGGGGAAATCTCGTCGGGAGCGGCCGGCTCGGGATGCGGAATCACCATCGACGCCACGACAAACGTCGCTGCGACGAACGTGACGAGCTCGCACGCGATCAGGCCGGGCAGATGGATGAACGCGATCAACAAGCCACCGATCGGTGGGCCGGCGAGCATGCTGATCGCACGCCCGGATTCGAGAAATCCGTTGTAGCGCGGCAGATCCTCGTCGGTGGCCATCAGCGGGATCGTCGCGGACAGCGCCGGCCACTGGAACGAATCGCCGATGCTCGCGAGCACCGCTCCCGCGACGACGAGCGGCATCGACAGCTCCCCGAGGGTCGCTCCTGCGAGCACGATCAGCGTACCGATGAGCGAGACCGTCGCCGCCGCGATCATCACGCGCTTGCGCGACGACCGGTCGACGATGCTGCCGGCGAGCGGTGAGGCAATCATCCCCGGGACCGTGTTCGCGAGCAACAGCGTCGAGAACGACGACACTGAATGGGTGGTTTGATAGATCCACACCGAAATGCCGAAACGCGACACTTCAGAGCCAAGTAGACAGCCGGTCTCGACTCCGATCAGCGTCCAGATCGAACGTACGGAGGTCTGTCCGCGCTGCGCCGGCGCGCTTGGCTGGTCATCCACCGGCGCCGATCATACCCGCTGGCGAGCCACGGATCTGGGCCGCAGTGGTATCGTTGCTCTTCGATGACAACGGCGGATGGGGAGCACCCTGACCGCATCGAGCTACCCTGCGATCGCTCACGCCCGGCCATCCGCAATGCCTCTTGGCAACGGATCGCTGCACGCGTAGGGACGATCGCAGAGGGCCTCGCGGCATTTGCCGTATTTGTCGGCAAGCTCGCGAACGCGCGCGACTTCGTGATCGGTCGCGCGGCCGGCGCGATCGCGGTCCATCTCGATCCCGACGAGTCGCTGCAGGCGCTCGCGGCCCGGCTGGCGGCCGCTCCACCGGCGACCGAGCTCGAACCCTCGACTGACCCAGCGCGCCATCCGCTGTTCGACGTCGGATTCGGCGACGGCGATCCGCTCGGCGACTTGCACGTGCGGGTCGCGAGCGATGGCTACGAGCTCTGCTACGACGCGCAGCTGTTCTCGATCGAGCGCGCGAAGCGGCTCGGCAGTGCACTCGCGCAGGTGTTGCGCGCACCGGCCGACGCCGTCGTCGGGCGAATCTCGCTGCTCTCGCCGGATGAAGCGGCGGAGCAACTCGCCGAGCTGTCGACGCCGCGGTTCGGTTGGCCGAAGCACCTCGTGCTGCACGAGCTGTTCGAGGCTCGCGTCGATCAGACACCGTCGGCGACCGCGCTAGTGTTCGGCGACAAGCGGGTGACCTATGCCGAGCTCGACGAACGCGCGAATGCGGTCGCGCGCCGACTGGTCGAGCACGGGGTCGGCGCGGATTCGATCGTCGCGCTCGTGCTCGATCGCTCGCCCGAGATGATCGTGTCGCTGCTCGCCGTGCTCAAGGCCGGAGGCGCGTACCTGCCGATCGAGCCGGATGTCCCGGCCGAGCGCATTCGCTACTTACTCGACGATTCCCAGGCGACGGCCGTGATCGCCAATCAAGCGTACGCCGGGGCGATCGACCATCCGCACGTGCTCGTGATCGAAGCGATTCCCGAGCGCTCGACGACTCGCGTGATGCGGCGCTGCGGCCCCGACGACCTCGCCTACGTCATCTACACCAGTGGCTCGACCGGCCAGCCCAAGGGCGTGCTCGTCGAGCATCGCAACGTGGTCCACCTCGTGCTCGCGGAGAAGGAAGACTTCGCGATCCGCGCGAGCGACGCGCTGATCTTGCTGTCGTCGTATTCGTTCGATGCATCGATCGACCAGATCTGGCTCGCGCTGACCAGCGGCGCGAAGCTCGTGCTCGTCGCGAAGTCGCTGTTGCTCGATCCCGCGCAGCTCGCGCAACTGATCGCGGCCGAGGGCGTGACCCACCTCGACACCGTGCCGGCGCTGCTCGCGGAGTTGCCGGCCGAGCTGCCGTCGGTACGCCAGATCGTCGTCGGTGGTGAGACGTGCCCGGTCGCAGTCGCCGCGGCGTGGAGCAAGACCACGCGGTTCTGGAACGAATATGGCCCGACCGAGACCACGGTCGGTTCGCTTCGGCATCTCGTCGATCGCAACCTCGGCGCGGTAGAGGCCGGTGGCCGGGTTCCGATCGGGCGACCGATCGGCATGACCCGCGTCTACATCCTCGACTGGGGCGGCTGCCAGGTGCCGACCGGCGTGCGCGGCGAGTTGTTCCTCGGCGGCGCTGGCGTCGCCCGCGGCTATTTGCGTCGGGAGGCACTGACCAACGAGCGGTTCGTCGCCGATCCATTCGCAGGCGGTCGTACGAGGATGTATCGCACCGGAGATCTCGTCGCGTGGCTGCCCGACGGCGGCGTCGAGTTTTTCGGCCGCGTCGACAGTCAGGTCAAGCTGCGCGGGTTTCGCATCGAGCTCGGCGAGATCGAAGCGGCGTTGTTGCGCTATCCCGAGATTTCAGGAGCCGCCGCGAGCATCGTCGGTTCCCCGAACGCCCGGTTGATCTGCCATCTCGTCGCGAACCGGCGGATCGAGCCCGGCGAGCTCCGCGCGTTCCTCGGTCGCTCGTTGCCGACGTACATGGTGCCGGATGTGTTCATCCAGCTCGACGCATTCCCTCGCACGGTGTCGGGCAAGATCGATCGCCGCGCGCTACCCGCGCCGACGTTTGCCGAGACAATCGTCGAAGCGCCCGCGAATCAAGTCGAGACCGAGCTGCGCGCGATCTGGAGTCGCATCCTCGGATTGCCGGTCGAGCAGATCGGCGTGACGCGCAGCTTCTTCGAGCTCGGTGGCCATTCACTGCTCGTGATGCAGTTGTTGTCGCGCATCCGCGATGCGCTCGGCGTCGCGCTGTCGGTGCAGACCGTGCTCGCGCAACCGACGATTCGCGCGATCGCCGGTGCGATCGCGACCGGGGACACCGCCACCGCTCCAGTGCCGCGTGCGGCTAGTGGCGTCGCGTTGTCGGCGACGTCGGTGCAGCGCCGGATGTACGTCATCCAGCAAGGCAATCCGCGCAGCACGTCGTACAACCTGCCGCTGCTCTACGAGGTCACCGGCGAGATCGCGGAGGCCGCGATCGCACGAGCATGCGCGCAACTGATCGAGCGCCACGAGTCATTGCGCACGACGTTCTTCTTTCAGGAAGGCAAGATCCTCCAGAAGATCGCGCACGCCGCGAAGTTCGAGCTCGAGCGGTTCGAGCTCGGGCCAACCGTCACCGTCGACGCCGCCGCTGCTGCATTCGTGCGGCCGTTCCGGCTCGAGGCACCGCCGCTATTTCGCGCCGCAGTGATGGTCGCCAAGGGCCGCGTCGCGTACCTCGCGCTCGACATGCACCACATCATCTCCGACGGCACGTCGATCGACGTGTTGCTCGAAGACTTGCTCGCGCTGATCGCCGACGAGCGCGCGGTGTTGCCCGCGCCGCCGCTGCGCTACTTCGACTACTCGGCATGGCTCGATAGCGAAGCAGGCAAGCAACGCATTGCCGCCGCCCGCGCGTACTGGGCCGGACAGCTGCGTGACGACCTCCCGGTGCTCGAGCTGCCGTACGACTTCCGTCGTCCGCTGTCGCGCCAGCAAGCGGCCGGCGAGGTCGCGTTCGAGCTCCCCGCCGCCACGGTCGACGCAATCGCGGCGTACGCGCGCACCCGCGAAGCGACTCCGTTCGCGTTCTACTCGGCGATCTACTCGGTGTTCTTGTCGTGCGTCAGCGGCAGCGCCGATATCGTGTTCGGGTTCCCGACCGCCGGGCGGCCGCATCCCGACTTCGAACGCGTCGTCGGGATGTTCGTCAACTCGTTGCCGTTCCGCGCGCGGATCGCCGGTGACGAAGCGTTCGACGATCTCCTGCGCCGCTCGATGACGCAGCTGCGCGAGTCGCTGCGCAACGAGGACTATCCATTCGAAGACATGGTCGGCGACCTGCGCCTGCCTCCCGCGCCGGGCCGCAACCCGATGTTCGACACGATGTTGTCGTACGAGGGCCGGATGCCCGACGACTATCACTCGGGCGATGCGGTACTGCGCGAGCGCCGGCTCGATCAACGCGTCGCGCGCATGGATCTCGTCGTCGTGATCCGCGAGCACGCGAGCGGTGGTTGCAGCATTCGGCTCGAGTACTCGGCCGACCTATTCTCGCGCGCGACGATCGAACGGTTCGCGACCGACTTCACCGGCATCGTCGACCACGTGCTGGCCGGCACGGCGCCAACGCTCGCGCAGCTCCACACGGTCAGCGAGGCCGAGCGCGATCGCCTGCTTCACACCTTCAACGCGACCGCGCACCAGCTGCCGGCGGTGCGAGCGGTCCACGAGATCTTCGAGAGCCACGCGACCGAACGGCCATCGGCGGTCGCGGTCGAGATGGGCGAGCTCCGGCTGACCTACGCGGAGGTCGAGCGCCGCGCAAACGCGCTCGCCCACAAGCTGCGCGGCAAAGGGGTGGGGCGCGATCGCATCGTCGCGATCCAGCTCGAGCCGTGTGTCGAGATGCTCGTCGGCGTGCTCGGCGTACTCAAAGCGGGCGCGGCGTTCCTGCCGATCGATCCGGACTATCCGACCGCGCGCAAGACGCACATGGTGCGGGACTCGGGCACGAAGGTCTTGCTCACGAAGGGCGCGCTCAGTGCCGACCTCGTGGCGGAGTTCTCGCTCGATGTCGTCGATCTCGGCGACGCCGCGACCTACGACGGCCGCAACGATCGACCGACGACCCGGGTCGAACGCGACGACCTCGCGTACGTGATCTACACGAGCGGTTCGACCGGGCAGCCGAAGGGCACGCTGATCGAGCACCGCGGCTTGCTCAACTTCGCGGCGTGGTACGCCGACTACTTCAAGATCGGCGTCGGCGACGGCGTGTCGAAGTATGCGGGGTTCGGCTTCGACGCCTCGATCTCCGAGATCGTGCCGTGCTTCATCTCCGGCGCGCGGCTCGTCGTGGTTCCGGCCGAGCTCCGACTCGCGGTCGACGAGCTCGACGCGTACTTCGCCGAGCACGACGTCGCGATCGCGTTCTTGCCGACGCAGTTCGGCGAGCAGTTCTTGCGCGTCGCGACCAAGCAGCGGTTGCGCGCGGCGTTCCTCGGCGGCGAAAAGCTGCGCAATCGACCGACTGATCGGTGCGAGATCATCAACGGCTACGGCCCAACCGAGTACACCGTCGCAGCGACCGCGTTTCGCGTCGACAAGGGCTACGACAACATCCCGATCGGCAAGCCGCTGTGGAACACGCAGATCTTGATCCTCGATCGGCTCGGCCGGTTGTGCCCGGTCGGCGTCGCGGGCGAGCTCTGCATCGCTGGCGCCAGCATGGCGCGTGGCTACTTGAACCGGCCCGACTTGACCGCCGAGAAGTTCGTCGACCATCCGTTCTCGCCCGGGCGGCGGATGTATCGCACTGGCGATCTCGCGCGCTGGCTCGACGACGGCAACATCGAGTTCCTCGGCCGGATCGATACGCAGGTCAAAGTGCGAGGCTTCCGCATCGAGCTCGGCGAGATCGAGCAAGCGTTGCTCGCGCTGCCGGGCGTCGCGGGCGCGGTCGTGCTCGCAAGAGACAGCGTCCAATCGAGCGGAGCGAATGACGTCTCTCTCGTCGGCTTTGTCACCGGCGCCGCGCTGCCCAGCGAAGCCGAGCTCGCCGCCGCGCTCGCGCGCACGCTGCCGGCGTACATGATCCCGACGCGGATCGTCGAGCTCGCCGAGATCCCATTGACCGCAAACGGCAAGGTCGACAAGCGCATGTTGCCCGAGGTCGAGCTCGATCTCGTCGCGGTCGTCGGCCCGCGCACGCCACTCGAGACCGAGCTGCGCGAGATCTACGCGAAGGTGCTCGGCCGGCCCGAAGCGTCGATCAGCGTCGTCGCGAGCTTCCTCGAGCTCGGCGGGCACTCGCTCAAAGCCGCCGTGTTGCTGTCGGCGATCTATCACGCGAAGGGCGTGCAGCTGCGCTTCGCCCAATTCCTCGAAGGCTCGTCGATCGCCGCGATCGCAGCGCTGGTCGAAAGCCGGGGCGGCACGGCAGTCGCCGAAGACGTCGTGACGTTCGCGCCCGCGCCGGAAGGCCCGTTGCCGCTGACGTCGTCGCAGCTGCGGATCTTTGCGGTGCATCAGCTGTCGACGTGGTCGACCGCCTACAACATCCCGTTCGCGTGGCAGCTCGCGGCTGACATCGACCTCGCTCGGCTCGCGCGCGCACTCGAGCAATTGGTGACGCGCCACCACGCGTTGCGCGCCGAGTTCGTCGTCGAGGATGGCGTGCCACTGCAGCGCTTTCGCGCGGATGCGAAGCTCGAGGTCGCCCGGCTTACCGTCGAGGACGCGAGCCTAGGTGCGACGCTCGAGCACTTCGTCCGCCCGTTCGATCTCGCGGTCGCGCCGCTCGTCCGAGTCGCGCTGATCGAGACCGAAGCTCGCCGCGTGCTCGCGCTGGATATCCATCACATCGTCGCCGACGGCCTATCGGTGCGGTTGCTTCTCGAGGATCTCGAAGCGCTGTACGCGGGCGATCCGGCCCCGCTGCCATCGCCGACGTTCGCCGACTACGCCGCGTGGGAAGCGAGCGCCGATGGCCGCGCGCGCCGTGACGCCGAGCGCAGCTGGTGGCTCGAGCGGTTCACCGAGCTACCGAGCCCGCTCGAGCTGCCGAACGATTTCGATCGACCGCCGCGGTTGTCGTTCGACGGCGACGAGGTCGCGCTCGAGCTGTCCGCCGAGACCGCGATACCGCTTGGAGCGCTCGCGAAGGCGCGCGGCATCACTCCGCTAGGCGTGTTCCTCGGCGCCTACGCGGTCGTGCTGTCGCGACTCGGCAACACACCCGACGTCGTGATCGGCGTTCCCGCTGCCGGCCGGCATCGCCCAGGTATGGAGCGCATGGTCGGGATGTTCGTCAACACCGTGCCGCTGCGCGTGCGGTTGCGCGCCGACGAGCGGTTCTCTGACCTGTGTGTGCGGATCGGCGCCGAAGCCAACGCCGCGTTCGAACGTCAGTGTTATCAGCTCAACGATCTCGTCGCCGACCTCGGGCTCGCGCGCGATCCGTCGCGCAATCCGTTGTTCGACGTGTTGTTTGCCTGGGAGGAGGCCGAGCTCGCCGAGATGCAAGGCTCGAGTCTCGGCCTCGTCGAGATCGCGCCGGCGCAAGTGTCGTGCAAGTTCGATCTCGAGCTCACGGTGCAAAACACCGAGCGCGGCCAGCGCATCGCGCTGCTCTACGCGAAGAAGCTATTCCGTCGCACGACCGCCGAGCGATTCCTCGGCAACCTGCGCCGCGTCCTCGAGACCGCCGCGCGCACACCCGACGCGCCGGTACGCGACCTGCGCATGCTCCAGCCGTGGGAGCGCGAGCTATTGCTCGCCGACATGAACCAGACCGAAGTCGCGGTGCCGCGAGAGGTGACGCTCGTCGATCTGTTCGCGCGCCACGTTCGCGAGCGACCGAAAGCCATCGCGGTCGAAGACGCACAGGGTTCGTTCGACTTCGCCGAGCTCGATCGCCGCGCGTCGATCCTGGCGCACGAGCTGATCGCCCGCGGCATCGGCGCCGACGACCTCGTCGCGCTGACGATGGAGAGATCGCGCCACCTGCTCGTCGCGATCGTCGGCGTGCTCAAAGCCGGCGCCGGTTATCTGCCGATCGATCCGGAGGCGCCGGCCGAACGCGTCGCGCTGATCATCGACGACAGTCGCGCGAAGCTGCTCGTGTCCGACGCCGGCGGTTTCGGCCTGCGCGACGTTCTACCGTGGAGTGAGCTCAAGTTCGAAAAGTCCGGCAAGCCGCTGCCGATTCCACTCCGCGCGCGACCCGAGACCACCGCGTACGTGATCTATACGAGCGGCTCGACCGGCAAGCCCAAGGGCGTCGTGATCGAGCACCGCAACGTCGTCAACTTCCTCGCGTCGTCGTGCGAGGTGTTCGGCATCGACCCGGCGAGTGACGCGATCATGCTGTTCTCGTCGTTCACGTTCGACGCGTCGGTCGAGCAGCTCGGGCTCATGCTGGTCGGTGGCGCCCGACTCGTCGTCCCGAAGAAAGCTGTCTTGCTCGATCACGACGCGTTCGAGGCGTTCGTCGCCAAGCACGGCGTCACCCACCTCGACACCGTGCCGCTGTTCCTGTCGGGCTTCACCCCGAAGCAGCCGCTCGGGCTCAAGCGCATCGTTGCCGGCGGCGATATCTGCCCGGTGCCGGTCGCTCAGCGCTGGGCGCCCGGCCGCGTGTTCTACAACGAGTACGGCCCGACCGAGACGACGGTCACCGCGCTCCGCCATGTCGTGACCCCCGAAGACTTCGCGCTCGCCCGGATTCCAGTCGGCCGCCCGGTCGCGAACACGAAGATCTATATCCTCGATTGGACCGGCAACCTCGCGCCGCTCGGCGTGCCCGGCGAGATGTACATCGGCGGCGCCGGCGTCGCGCGCGGTTATCTCAACAACCCGCAGCTGACCGCAGAGAAGTTCATCGCGAGTCGATTCGTCCCCGGCGATCGGCTATATCGCACCGGCGACATCGCGCGCTGGACGCGCGACGGCAACATCGACTTCCTCGGCCGCGCCGACAATCAGGTCAAGATTCGCGGCTTCCGCATCGAGCTCGGCGAGATCGAAGCGGCGCTGTTGCGCCATCCTGCCGTCGCCGAAGCTGCGGTGATCGTGACCGCGCGAGGCGACAAGTCGGGCGACCGCCCGACGCGTAGCAACGCCGGAGGCGGTGCGGAGGTAGTCGACAAGCGGCTGTGTGGCTACGTGGTGTTGCGCGGGACCGCGACGCCGGCGGCACTGCGCAGCTTCCTCGCGCGCACGTTGCCGTCGTACATGGTGCCCGAAGCGGTCGTGTGTATGGACGCGCTGCCGGTCACCACGTCCGGCAAGATCGATCGCAAGCGCTTGCCCGAGCCGGTGTTCGAGGAGGTCGACGCCGACGATACGCCGCGCACGCTCGCCGAAGAACGGCTGATCGAGATCTGGGCCGACGTACTGAAGCTCCCGCGCCATCAGATTCCGCTCGAGCGCAGCTTCTTCGAGCTCGGCGGTCACTCGCTGCTGATCATGCTGCTGATCTCGAAGATCCAGCAGACGTTTACAGTGCGGTTGTCCGCCGCCGACGTATTCGAGCAGCCGACGGTACGTGGGCTCGCAGGCGTGATCGAAGCGCACGACCGCGAAGCGATCGTCCCGATCCCGCGCGCCGGCGAGCGCGACCGCTATCCGCTGTCATCGGTGCAGCGCCGGCTCTACGCGATCCATCAGACCAACCCCGAGAGCGTGCAATACAACATGCCGACGGTGTTCGCCGTCGAGGGCAAGGTCACGCCCGAGCGACTCGAAGAGGTCGTGCGCGCGCTGGTCAGCCGGCACGCGAGCCTACGCACGAGCTTCCACGTCGAGGATGGCGAACCGGTCGCGCGCATCCACCCGTCGGCGCCGCTGTCGTTGCAGATGATCGAGAGCGACGCCGAGCTCGACGAGCTGATGCAACGGCTGATGCAGCCGTTCGACCTGGCCCAGGCTCCGCTCGCGCGGTTGTGGCTCGTGCGGCGCAGCAACGGCGACGAGCTCGTCGTCGTCGACATGCACCACATCATCGCGGATGGCTATTCGACTGCGATCCTGTGGCGCGAGATCAGCGAGATCATCCGCGGCGTCTCGTTGCCGCCGCTGCGCATCACGGTCGGTGACTTCGCGCTGTGGCAGCAGAGCCCAGAGCATCAGAAAGAGATCGCGGCGCAACGCGAGTTCTGGACCAAGCAGTTCGCCGATCCACCGGTGCCGCTGCAGCTGCCATACGATTTCCGCCATCCGGCGGTGCGCAGTCATGCCGGCGACCTCGTGTTCGCGCATCTCCCGCCGGACGAGCTCGCGCAGCTCAACGCGTTGTCGCGCGGGCAGCAATCGACGCTGTTCGCGACACTGTTGTCGAGCTGGTTCCTGTTCCTGTCACGGATCGGCGGCGGTGATGACGTCGTGGTCGGCGTACCGGTTTCGGGCCGCGTCCACCCAGATCTGCAAGATGTCGTCGGGATGTTCGTCAACACCGTCGCGTGGCGCGCGAAGATCCCGGCGACCGGCACGTTCCTCGAGTTCCTCGAGTCGACGCGTGACACGTCACTCGACGTGCTCGCGAGTGAGGAATATCAGCTCGAAGACCTCCTCGACGAGCTCGACATCCGCGCGCTGCCGGGCCGCAATCCGCTGTTCGACGTGATGTTCGTGTTCGAGACGCGCGAGCTCGAGGTGATCGACGCGCAACGCGTCAAGCTCCACTTCCGCGAGTTCTCACATCGCACCGCAAAGCTCGACCTCGCGCTGATCGCGACCGAATCCGAGGCCGGCCTCGAGCTCGCGTTCGAATATGCAACCGAGCTGTTCGAGCGCTCGACGATCGAACGTCTCGCTCATCACTTCGTCACGATGTTGCGCGACATCATCCGGTCGCCGGACAAACAGATCGCCGAGCTCGAACTGCTCGGTGCCGGCGACCTCGCCGTGCTCGCCGAGAACAACGCGACCGATCACGCGCTGCCCGACGTCGCCTCGGTCTACGAGCTCGTCGCCGAGTGGGTTGCGCGAACGCCCGACGCGCCCGCGGTCGTGTTCAACGACACGACGTGGAGCTACGCCGAGGTCGATCGCCGCGCGAACGCGATCGCGACGTGGCTGCGCAAAGCGAACGTCGGCCGCGACGATGTCGTCGCGATCGTGCTCGACCCGTGCGCCGAGATGCTGCCGGCGATGCTCGGCGTGCTCAAGGCCGGCGCCGCGTTCTTGCCGGTCGACTCCGAGTACCCGATCGGCCGCAAGAGCTACCTGCTCGAGGACAGCAAGGCCAAGGCATTGCTGACCCGCGGCGAGCTCGCCGCCGGCTTGGAGCTAGCCGGTCCGCGGCTCGACGTGTCGACCAGCGGTGAGGCCGCGAGCCCTCCGCCGGTCGAGGTCCGCGCGAGCGACGCCGCGTACGTGATCTACACGTCCGGCTCGACGGGCAAGCCGAAGGGCGTCGTGATCGAGCACCGCAACCTCGTCAACTTCGCGCTGTGGTACGCGGACTACTACGGCGTTCGCGCGGGCGAAGGTGTGTCGAAGTACGCCGGATTCTCGTTCGACGCGTCGATCTCCGAGGTGTTTCCCGCGTGCGTCGCGGGCGCCGCGCTCGTCGTGGTGCCGGCCGAGATGCGCCTCGCGCCGAAGGAGCTGTCCGCGTATTACGAGGCGAAGCAGGTCAAAGTCGCGTTCTTGCCGACGCAGTTCGGCGAGCAGTTCTTGCGGATGACCGAGAACCACTCGCTACGGATCGTCACGCTCGCCGGCGAGAAGATGCGCGCGTATCGGCCGATGCCATGGACGATCGTCAACGGTTACGGCCCGACCGAATACACGGTGTGCACGACCGCGTTCATCGTCGATCGCGCGTGGGACAACATCCCGATCGGCAAGCCGGTGTGGAACACCGAGATCCTCGTCTTGGACCGCCGCGGCCGGCTGTGCCCGATCGGCATCGCCGGTGAGCTGTGCGTCGCCGGCAAGAGCATCGCGCGCGGCTACCTCGGCAAGCCCGAGCTCACGGCAGAGAAGTTCATCGCGCATCCGACGCGCGCGGGCGAGCGGATCTACAAGACCGGCGACCTCGCGCGCTGGCGCGCCGACGGCAACCTCGAGTACCTCGGCCGGATCGACTCGCAGGTCAAAGTGCGCGGCTACCGCATCGAGCTCGGCGAGATCGAGCAGACGCTACTCGACGTCGCCGGCGTATCCGACGCAGCGGTGATCGATCTCGTCGACGACGCGGGCGCGACCCAGCTCGCCGCCTATGTCGTCGGCGACGTCGCAGCGGACGAGCTTCGTATCGCGCTCGCCCGCAACCTGCCCGACTACATGATCCCGGCGTACTTCGTGAGCGTCGCCGCGCTGCCGTTGACGCCGAACGGCAAGGTCGACAAGCGTGCGCTGCCTCCGATCGAACGCGATACCTCGCGCGCGATCGTCGCGCCGGCGACCGAGCTCGAGAAGACGCTCGTCCGGGTCTGGTCGGTCGTGCTCGCTGTGCCGATCGACCGGATCGGCGTGACCGCGAGCTTCTTGGAGCTCGGCGGCCATTCGCTCAAGGCGATCGCGCTGGTCAGCGACATCTATCGCGAGCTCGCGGTCGAGCTCAAGGTCTCCGACGTGTTCCGCCATCCAACCGTGCGCGCGCTCGCCCGGCGGATCGGCGAGCTCGACGACAAGGGCGCCTTCGGGATCATCGAGCCGGTCGCGATCACGGAGTCGGTCCCGGCGTCGTCGGTCCAGGCGCGGATGTTCTTGCTCCAACAGATGGAGCCGACGAGCACCGCCTACAACGTCGCGAGCGGGTTTGCGGTCGCACCGGGAATCTCGCGCGATGCGGTCGCCGCCGCGTTCGCGACCCTGGTCGCTCGTTACGACGCGTTCCGCTGCTCGTTCACGCTCGACGGAACTGCGGCGCGGCTCCACGTCGCGGCGACCGCAACGCTGCCGGTCGGCGAGCTCGCGACGACCGAAGCCGAGCGCGATACCGCGATCGACAAGCTCGTCACCCCGTTCGACTTGTCAGTCGCGCCACTCGCCCGCGCGACCTGGGTCACGACCGAGCGCGGCGCGTATCTGTTCTTCGACATGCACCACATCGTCACCGACGGTGTGTCGATGGGGATCCTGCTCGACGAGCTCGAGGCGCTCGTGCGAGGCAAGTCGCTCGCTGCGCCGCCGCCCGGCCTCGGCGACTGCACGGTGTACGAAGCGGGCGAGCGCGCGATCGCCACGATCGCGAAACAGCGCGAGTACTGGCGCGCGCAGTTCCCGGACGGCGTGCCCGCGCTCGGCCTGCTCACCGATCTGCCGCGCCCGCCGATCGTCGATCCCGAGGGCGAGACGATCACGCGCGATCTTCCCGCGGCGACCGTGCACGGCCTACGCGACCTCGCGCAGAGCCGAGCCTTGTCGCTGCACGCGCTGTTGCTCGCCGCGTTCGACGTGTTCCTCGCGCGGCTGTCGCGCCAGGACGAGATCGCGGTCGGTACGCCGGTCAGCGGCCGCTGGCACCCGGACATGCAACGCGTGTTCGGCATGTTCGTGAACACGCTCGTGCTCGGCGCGAAGGTCGATCCCAAGCAGCCGTTCGCGGAGCTCGCCGCCGACGTCGGCAAGCGCTCGCTCGAGGCGCTCGACAACCAGGCGTTCCCGTTCGCAGATCTCGTCGAGCTCGTCGGCGACGGCCGCCACGCAGGCCACACGCCGCTCGTCGACGTCATGTTCGCGCTGCAAAACGCGGACGAGCGGTTCGCCGAACACAACGCCGCCGCGGCCTTCTCGCCGATCGCGGTCGCGAGCAAGACCGCGAAGTTCGATCTGTCGTTCGTCGTCGACGAGGCGGCATCGGGGATCCAGCTCGCGTTCGAATACCGCACGAGCTTGTTCCGGCGCGCGACGATCGAACGCTACCTGCGCTGCGTCGAGACGCTGCTCGCCGACATCGCGGCGCGGCCAGATGCGCCGGTCGAAGCGCTCAGCATCCTATCCGCCGAAGATCGCCAGCTCGTCCACATCGAGTTCAACCGCACCGAGGTCGATTACCCGGCCGAGGTCGCGGCGCATCGCATGTTCGAGCGCGAGGCGGCCCGCCGCCCGAACGCGGTCGCGCTCGTGCAGGGCTCGCGGTCGTACACCTACGGCGAGGTCGAGGCCGCCGCGAACCGACTCGCGAACCGACTGGTCGCACTCGGCGGCGCGCAGCCCGGCAACCTCGTGTTCGGACGCGAGGCGATCGTCGCGATCCTAACGCCGCCGTCGTGCGAGCTGATCATCGCCGAGCTCGCTGCGCTCAAAGCCGGCGCCGCGTTCATGCCGCTCGATCATCGCTATCCGCGCGAGCGGCTCGAGTACATGCTGCGCGACAGTGCCGCGCGCGTGCTGATCGCCGCGCCGGGGTTTGGCGTCGACGTCGATTGGGCCGGTCCGCGGCTCGTACTCGAGCCGGCGCTGTTCGAGACCGGCGTCGCGACACCGCCCGCGATCGACGCGCATGGCAACGACCTCGCGTACGTCATCTACACCTCGGGCTCGACCGGCCGCCCGAAGGGCGTCGAGATCGAGCACGCGTCGCTCGTCCCGTTCATCCAGCGCACGATCGATGTCTACAAGCTGACCGAGGCCGATCGTCACTCGAAGTACGCCGGCATCGGCTTCGACGTCTCGATCATCGAGACCTTCCCGCCGCTGTGCTGCGGCGGCCAGCTGCATATCGTGCCCGACGAGATCCGGCTCGCGCTGCCCGAGCTCGCCGCGTGGTTGCAGTCGTCCGGGATCACGATGATGGATCTGCCGACCCAGCTCGCCGAAGAGTTCATGAAAGAGCCGCGGCAGACGCCGTTGCGCTGGATGACGGTCGGCGGCGATCGGTTGCGCCGGTTCTATCCGCAGTCGTTCGGGCTCGCGAACGAATATGGCCCGACCGAGTTCACGGTGTCGGCGACCACGTTCGTCGTCGATGGGCAGTACGACAACATTCCGATCGGCAAGCCCAACGCGAACACGAAGGCGCTGATCCTCGACGCGAGCGGCCAGCTGTGCCCGCCCGGCGTACCCGGCGAGATCTGCCTCGCCGGCCGCGGACTCGCGCGCGGTTACCTCGGCAGCCCCGAGCTCACCGCGAAGAAGTTCGTGCCCAGCGAGCTCGCGGGCGGCCGCATGTACCACACCGGCGATCTCGCGCGCTGGCTCGACGACGGCAACATCGAGTTCCTCGGCCGGATCGACAATCAGGTCAAGATCCGCGGCTTCCGCATCGAGCTCGGCGAGATCGAGCAAGCGATGCTCGAGGTCGCGGGCGTCACTGCGAGCGTCGTGGTCGATCGCGACGATCCGGCCGGCGACAAAGTCTTGGTCGGCTACTACGTCGGCGCCGCCGCGAACGTACCCGCGATCCGCGCGCACCTCGCGAACCGGTTGCCCGACTACATGGTGCCGTCGGCGTTCGTCCAGCTCGCGGAGATTCCGTTCACGACGAGCGGAAAAGTCGATCGCCGCCGCTTGCCCGAGCCCGAGCTCGAAACGCGCGAGCGCGTCGCGACGCCGCCTGCGAACGTCGCCGAGACGCTCGTGCTCGAAGCGTTCGGCCGCGCGCTCGGCCGCACCGACCTCGGCGTCGAAGACGACTTCTTCGACTTCGGCGGCAACTCGATCAAGGCGGTCGCGGTGGTCGCTGCGCTCGCGAGCGACTTCCCGATCAGCGCGAACGACCTGTTCCGGCTGCGCACTGCCCGCGCGGTCGCGCGCGAGATTCCGATGCGACGCGGTGACCTCCACGGTCGGCTCACCGAGCTCGTCACCGAGCTGCGCGCCGAAACCAACGGTCACAGCGACCCGCTCGTCGTGTTGGCCAACGACGTCGAGCAGTATCGCGCGCGTTACAAGCCGTTCACCGGCCTGTCGGTGCATCAACACATGGCGTATCGCGACGTGCTGCTCACCGGCGCGACGGGCTTTCTCGGCTGCTACCTGATGCGCGACTTGCTCGTGCACAGCGACGCGAAGCTGCACGTCACGATTCGCGGCAAGTCACGCGAAGACGCCTATGCCCGTCTCGCCGCGAAGGCCGCACACTACTTCGGCAGCGACTTCCTCGAAGGCCATCGCCGCCGGATCAACGTCGTGCTGTCGGATCTCGAGCAGCCGATGCTCGGGCTCGATCGCGGCACGTTCGACGCGCTCGCGCGCACCGTCGATTGCGTCATCCATGCGGCGGCGCTGACGAAGCACTACGGCGACTACGCGACGTTCGTCAAAGCGAACGTCGATGCGACGAAGCACGTGATCGAGCTCGTGCGGCGATCGGGCTGCGACTTCAACGTCGTGTCGACGATCTCGGTCGGGCTCGGCGAGATTCCCGGCCGACCGCGCGCGCTGTTCACCGAGTTCGATTGCGACATCGGCCAAGTCGCGGGCAACCACTACGTGCGCACCAAGCTCGAGGCCGAGAAGGCCGTGCTCGCGCTGCGCGACGAGGGCTTTGCGTGCAACATCTTCCGCGTCGGTTTTTTGACCGGCGATTCGCGCACGCTCAAGTTTCAAGAGAACGCCGACGACAGCGGCTTCGTCCAGACGCTCAAGAGCTACGTCGCGCTCGGCAAGATTCCATTGTCCGCGCTGACCCAGTCGTTCTGCCCGGTCAACGAGGTCAGCGATGCGATCTTGAAGCTGCTCGGCGCGAGCTCGCTGCTCAACCAGACCCATCACGTCGATCGCGTGATCGACACCGAGACCGCCGAGCGGATCGTCGCAGCGGATCCGCGTTGCTCTGCGCTGCCGGACGCCGAGTTCTTCGAATGGCTCGCGGCGCACATCGGCGACGCCGGCATCGGCAAGGCCGCGACCGCGATGCTGTTGCACGAGGGCTTGCTCGATCAGGGCGTGTCGACCGAGACCGTGACGATGCGCGAGAAGACCGAACGGCTGCTCGCGCGCGCCGGCTTCACATGGACCTCGGTCCGGCCCGAACAAGTCTGGACGCTGGCGTAGCCATGCCGCACGTCGACGTGTTGATCATCGGCGCCGGGTTGTCCGGGATCGGAGCCGCGCATCACCTGCAGACGAACTGTCCGGGCAAGACCTACGCGATCCTCGAGGCGCGCGATCGGCTCGGCGGCACGTGGGATCTGTTTCGT
>CAZDGY010000023.1:0-14619 GCA_964504685.1 uncultured Kofleriaceae bacterium
ACACCAAGCCACCCACGAACGCGACCAACACGGTGATCGCGCCGCCGATCCGAAGTGGCGGCCGCAACCGGGCTCGTTCGACCATTCGCTTCATCCAGACTCACACCAGCAAACGACGTGCCCATCGAGCCGGCTCGCCGCTTGGCGTCGTCGACTGTTCGGCACGTCAAACTGGCAGCCGGCGCGGTGCATCGTGGGTCATGCGCGCAATGTTCGGTGACCGAGGCAATGCTCCATGACAAGCCGTTCGATGACTTGCTCGCCCCCGACGCGTTGACCGACATCCAGCGCGACATGACGTGGCCGGGAGAGCTCGAGCTCGGCACCCCGACGTTCGGCTGGACCGGCACGTGCGGGTGGGTCGCGGTCGAAGCCACGATCCGCTCGGTCACCCATCCCGAGCTGCAGGTCGCGGGTGCGCCGCCGTTGCAGCCGGCGCGGCCATGGCACTTCTACGAGACGAACCCCGACAGCGACTTGAAAAACAACGTGTACAACTACATCAAGGAGCTGCCGGCCGAGCCATCACCATCGCTGCTCGTCGGCTGGCTCGCGCACCCCGCCGAGATCGCCAAGCACCTGTCGGCGGATCCCGCGGTCACCGTCTACGGCACGTCCGCGGCCGACCACGCGACTGGAGCTGCCGCGGCGAGGAAGCTGCCCGCGAGCAGCGCTACGACCATCACGAGCTCGCGGTCGGCGATTGCACTGCGGTATCCGCGCGGCTCCGCATGAAATACAAGACCGGCGCGGTCCTGCTCGACGCGTTCGCGATCGCCCACAAAGTCGCGACCGGCTGGGAGATCGTCGCGCTCGAGTACGCGACCGAATGAGCGCAACATTCGACGCGGGGCGCTACGCAGCTGCGGATCATCCCCGTCCGCGCGTGTGATGCCGGCTCGCGCACGGCACGACGCCATGTTCAGCTTCGCATAGCGCGTCGGCAACGCCGATCATCCGATGCTCGAGCGCGGGTGTCGCGACCTTCGGATCGATGACCAGGAACACGAGCCCACGGCCCGGCGCCACGCACGCTGCCGCAGCGAGCTCGTTGTTGCGATGCTCGAGGACGAGCAGTTGGCCGCGCTCGGTTACGAGCTCGAGCTCGCGATCATCGATCCGAGGAATGCGATCAGCTGCGTTCGCGCGATGGATCAACCGCGCGATCGCCGGTAGATCGGCGTGCGTCCCGAAACGAATCCGCGTGTTGTTGACGCTCGGCGCTTCGACCACGGCATGTGCGTTCGGCATGTGTCTCGACTGCCGAAGACCCTCGGCGAACCGTAGATGTTCAAGCTCTATGCCAGCGCAGGCTCGTACGTCCCACCGGGTTACTGAGCCGAGGACGGCATCGCGCACGATCGCGAACGCCACATCGTGCAACTTACCCGCTCGCGCCCTCGCGCGCACCGAGCGATCATCGCGTACGCGAACGAGCCGCTCGATCGCTCGTCGTACGTGCCTTCGCTTACTGCGGACAGTCGGCTGGACACGACGCGGCGGTCTTTGGTGGATCGCAGAACGCGTCGCCGCAGGTGGCGAGACACGCGCCGCAGTCGTCGGGGCAGAGCCGGCAATTCTCGACCGCGGTGTTGCACGTGGCCATCGCCGCAGTGTGGTCACGACGGATCGCATGCTGCACCGGGCGGGCACATCGGCGCGCATGCGATCCAACAGTCGGGATCCGCGCACCCGCTGAGGCCGTCGCCGTCGAGGTCGACGTTGGCGCGGCAGGCTTCGTAGATCTTGCCGTCGCTCCACTGCAGGCGCTCGACGAGGGCAACGCGCCACATCCGACGATCGTACACCTCGCGCCACGCGAACCGGCGTGCGACACGAGCTCGTCGCAGGTCACCGCCTGACGGGTTTCACCTGATCGCGGCGCACGAGGAGCGGAGCGAGCACATCGGCGAGCTGCGGATCATCTTCGCGCGCGTGCGTTAGCAAGTTGCGCTGCTCGAGCGCCTCGGCTCGAACGATCTGCGCCAACCGCACCGCGGCGGCGTGACCGGCGTCGGTGCGAGCGCTCGGGTCGATCGCCGCGAGAAGTGCACGCACCTCGTCGAACACCTCGGGCGCGACTGTCTTCGTCCACAAACTGGAGTGACAGCCGCCCGAACGGTTGATCGCAATGCTGCAATCACCGCCGATCAGCTCGCACAACAGGTGCGTGCACGCGCCGGCCATACCGCCAGTATGCCGCTATGCGCCGGTGGTGTCCTCGACCACGAGCCAGCGGTTGAGAGTCTTCGCGTCGACGTCGAGCCGCTCGGCGGTTCGGGTCTTGTGCCCACCGAGCTTTTCGAGCGCCCAACGGGCGTACCGCCGCTGGATCTCGATCATCGGCACCACGTCGCCTGCAAACGACACCTCGGACTCGCTCGGGACCGCGACGAGCTCGAGGTCGGCTTCGGCGATCTCCGGTTGGGATGCGAGGAGCACCGCCCGTTCGACCGCGTGTGCGAGCTCGCGGACGTTGCCGGGCCATGGGTGATCGAGCATTCGTCTCATCGCGGCGGTCGAGAAGTACGAAGCCGGGGACATTGGATGGCGACCGATCGCGTCGGCAAGGAAGCGCTCGATCAAGGGTGAGATGTCGTCGCGGCGATGGCGCAGCGCGGGGACTTCGAGCGAGAGCACGTCGAGCCGGTACAGCAGATCCTCGCGAAACCCGCCCTGCGCGACGGCCCGACGCAGGTCGCGGTTCGTGGCGGCGAGGATTCGGACGTCGACCGTGCGCTCTTGCGTTGCACCGACCGGGCGCAACGTTCCGGACTCGAGGACGCGCAGCAGCTTCGCTTGTAGCCCGATCGGCAACTCGCCGATCTCGTCGAGCAAGATCGTGCCGCCGTCCGCAGTCGCAAACAGCCCGGGGTGATCCGAGGTTGCGCCGGTAAACGATCCCTTGACGTGTCCGAACAGCTCGCTCTCGAGGAGCTGCTCGGGGAGCGCGGCGCAGTTGACCGCGATGAACGGCTTGGCCATCCGCCGGTTCGCCCCGTGAATCGCGCGTGCGATCATGCTCTTGCCGGTTCCGGTCTCGCCGGTGATCAGGACGGGGACGTCGCTCGGGGCGACCCGCTCGATGATCGTGACGATCCGCTGCATCGCGGCGCTTCGCGCGATCACACCCGCGAGCGAAAACTGCTCGCCGAGCGTCCGGCGCAGCTCGGCGGTCTCGCGCCGCAACGCTCTGCCTTCGAGCGCGCGCTGGACGAAGATCACCAGCTCGTCGAGCTTGAACGGCTTGGTCAGGTAGTGGTACGCGCCCTGGCGGATCGACTCGACCGCAGAATCGACCGCTCCGTATGCGGTCATCACGATCACCGGCACATCGACCTTCGCGGTCCGGATCGCGTCGAGCAAGGCGAGTCCATCCATCCCAGGCATTCGGAGGTCGGTGACGAGGAGGTCAACGCCGCCGGCTCGAATCGCCTCGATCGCCGCGCGCCCGGATCCGAGCGCGGTCGCCGAGAAGCCTTGATCCGAGAGGCCATCGGCGATCGTCTCGGCCATCGCGACCTTGTCGTCGACGACGAGCACCCGAGGCTTGGTCAGCGGCACGGCAGAGGACGAGCGCGACGAGGATCGCGGTTGGCGTTCGGTGTGCGGCTGTTGATCGGTCATGCGGCGGTCCCTTCGATCGGGATTCGGATACACGCGCGCGTCCCTTTGGGCGAACGGGGCGCGATGTCGAGAGAGCCACGATGCGTCTTCGCGATCTCGTTCGCGATCGCGAGCCCGAGCCCGGTGCCTTGCCCGACCGGCTTCGTCGTGAAGAACGGCTCGATCGCGCGCGCGGCGTCGGCCAACGTGATGCCTTCGCCATCATCGGTGACGACAAATGCGATCTCGGCCGCGTCGGCGTGGACATCGACGCGGACAGTGGACTTCGCGGGAGACGCGTCGCACGCGTTGAGCAACAGGTTGACCAGCGCGTGCTTGAGCAGCAGTGGCTCGCATCGAACGTCGGGGAGACCAGCACCCACCGCTGGGAGAAGGTGGATATCTGCGCGGCGAAACCGATGTTCGACGAGCGCAGTCGCTTCCCGGACGAGTGCCCGCGCGGACGTGGACTGCAGCGCGATCGGCGCGCCGCGAGCGAGCCCCAAGAGACCGCGAACGACGCGATTGATGTGATCGGCCTGATCGAGGATCGCTTGTGCGTTCTTGACCGTGCGCTCGTCTCCTCCGGATCGCGCTAACAACTGCTCGGCGCGTCCGACGATCACGCCGAGCGGCGTGGACAGCTCGTGGGCGACGCCGGAACCCAACGCGGCCATCGTCGCCGCACGGCTGATTCGATCGAGCTCCGCATCGCGGCCGCGCGCCGCCTCGGCCACGGCGAGCTCGCGCGACAGATCGGCCTCGGTTCGTTGTTCCCGCCACACGATCACACAGCAGGCCGACATCACGGTTGCCGCGAGCACCATCGACAGCAAGACCCGCATGCGGCCTTGGCGATCGCGATCGCGTTGATGCTCGGCGCTGCCGGCGATCGCGATGACTCGACCGGTCGGTGAATGAGCGATACCGATCATCGCGGTCCGCTCCGGAAGGCCGAGCGCCGCCGCGTCGGCCGCTGGGATCCGCACCGAGCGAGCACCGTCGGCGATGGCTTGCTCTAGCGCCGCAGACGCCACCGGACGCCCATCGAGTGTGCGCAGCCGCTCATCGCGACCGCCGATCACGAGGGCTATCGCCCCCGGTTGCTCGATCGCTGCGAGCGAGACCGTGCTGCGCGTCGTGTCGAATGCGAGGCTCGCCGCTCGCGCGATCTCTGCCTGCTCATCCCCGAGATCGCCGAGTGCCGCGTCCGAGCGATCGGTCTCGTCGACGTAAACCAATGTGCCGATAGCAGCGACCATCGCGACCGTGAGGATCACGAGCCACCGCGTTCGAATCACGAGCACGTCCCGGGTTGCACCGTGCAGACCTCCGCGCCCGAAGTAGGCAACTTCCAGGCCACGCGGCATCTACTGAACATCAGAGAGACCCGAACATCGCTGCGGCAGACTGACCGGGAAAACGTCCGGGTCGATCGGGAGAAAATCCCTGAATGCCCCGAGCTCGATGCCCGAAAACGCCCGTTTGGCGCGGCACGAGGAATGCTTACCCATTCGCGTTCCCATGCTCGTGCTCAATCGGTTCGCGGTCGCGGCTGTCGCGCTCGCCGCTGTGGCTCCTTACTCCGCGCGCGCGCAACCGGTCGCCAAGCCCATGTCGCTGCGCGAGGCCATTGCCTACGCGCGCGCCCACCAACCGTCGATGGTCGCCGCTCACGCGCGAGTCGATGTCGCGCGTGCCGCCGCGGGCATTCCGCGCGGTGAGCTCGGCCCCAAGCTCACCGCCGCTGCCGAGCTCGCGATCGGGACGAGCAACAACACGACCGCTTCGTACGCGACGCTCGGCATCCTCGACGTCGCCCGCATCGGCGGCACGCCGGCGAACGCGACGCGTTCGTGGAGCCCCGATCCGTCGACGATCGCGGGCATCGCGGTGCACAAAGAGCTCTACGACTTCGGGCGGCTCGAGGCCGAGGCCGAGGCGCTCGACGCGTTAGCGCGCGCCGCTGATGAGACCGCCAAGGGTGCGCAGCTCGATCTCGATCTGCTCGTCGAGGAGAGCTTCTACGCGGTGCTCGGCGCGAAGGCCGTACTCGCGGCCTCGGAGGCCGCCGTCACGCGGTCTCAGGCTCACCACGATCTCGCCCAGGCAAAGGTGGGAGCGCAGCTGTGGTCGCCGATCGAGCTGACGCGCGCCGATGCGGATCTCGCGCGTTACCAAGTGGACCGCGTGCGTGCAGCTGGCGCGGTGCTCACGACGCAGAGCGTGCTCGCCGCTGCGATCGGCGCCTCCGTCCCGGCGGTCGACATCGGAGCCGACGATGTCACGTTCGCCGAGCCGCCCGCGGCCGCGGCTCTCGAGCAGGACGTCGTGGATCGCTCACCCGACCTTCGCGCGGCACGGGCGAAGCTGGCGGCGCAGCAAAAGCTCACGCAGTCGCTCCGGCGCGAGCTCGCGCCCGACATCAGCGTCTCCGCCGAGCTCACCGGACGCGCCGGCGGCGCCGCCGTCGCCGCGCAGACGCCGTACGGCGGAGGCTGGCTGCCCGACGTCCCGAACTGGGATGCGCTCGTCGTGCTGAGCTGGCCGATCTTCGATCGCGCGGCGACTGCACGCGCGCAGACATCGCAGCGCGAAGAGGCGGTGCGAGCCGCCGAGCTCGCTGAGGTCAGAGAGACGCTCAACGCCGACGCACAGCAGACGTACGTCGAGCTCTCGGTCGCCCGCTCGGCGTTGCCGGCGTTGCAACGCGCGGTCGACGCAGCGGAGGCAAACCACGCGCAAGCCGAGGCGCGATTCACGTCGGGCCTCGGCACGGCTGTCGAGCTGTCCGATGCCGAAGCGTTGCTCACGGATTCGCAGATCCAGCTCGCGATCGGGCAGTTCCAGCTGTCGCGAGCTCGAGCTCGCCTCGCACGTGCGCTCTCGGAGGTATCGCCATGAGTCAGCCTGAAGATTCGGACCACGAAACCCTGTCCTCGGTTGCGCCGAAGATGCGCCGTCGCGTCGTCGGCCCGTTCGTCTTGATGTGCATCGGCATCGCGGTGGTCGTCGCGCTCGGCGCGTGGCTCTACAAGCGCGCGACCGGACAAGTGAACGACGTCGCGCTCACCGCCGCGCCGAAGGGCGTCACCGTCGTGGCCGCCGCCAAAGCGACGTATCAGCCGTCGCGTCGGTATGTCGGCACGGTCGAGCCATGGATCCAAGCCAAGGTCGGCCCGCAGCTGGTCTCGGCCTACGTCGATACCGTGCTCGTGAGGCCTGGCGCAGTCGTCAAGCGCGGAGAGGTGCTCGCGACGCTCGATTGTCGCAACGCTTCGTCGATCGAGAAGGCCGTGACGATGCAAGCGCGCGCGGTCGAAGCGCAGCAACGCGCGAGCGCCAGCGAAGCGGCGCGACTGTCGAGCCTGGACAAGAAGTTCGTGTCGCAGCAGGACGTCGATCAGAAACAGGCCGACGCCGCGAGCAAAGAGGCACAGATGCTCGGCCTGCAAGCGCAGATGGTCGGGACCTCGCTCGAGGTCGCCGACTGCGTGTTGCGCGCGGCTTTCGACGGCGAGATCGGCGACCGCCACGTCGATCCCGGCGCGTTCGTGCGTCCGGGCTCGGCGATCGCGACCCTGGTCGATCGCCGGACCGTGCGGATCACCGCCGACGCGCCGGAGCAGGACTTCGAAGCGGTCGCCCCGGAGACCCCGGTGAAGGTCCATCTCCTCGCAGGCGGTGCCGACATCACCGCGAAGATCTCGCGACGCGCGCCATCCGCGGATCCGGGAACTCGCACCGTGCACTTCGAGATCGACGTCGACGATCCGCAACGCACGATGCCGGTGTGGACGACCGCGGAGATCTCGCTCGATGTCGGCCAACCCGTTGCCGCGACCTCGATCCCGGTCATCGCCGCGACCGTGCGCGGCACCAAGGTCAACGTGTTCGTCGTCGAGGGTGACATCGCGCACGCGCGAGTCGCCAAACTCTTGGGCGAGCGAGCCGGTGTGCTGTACGTCGACTCGAAGCTCGCCCCCGGGAGCAACGTCGTCACCGAAGGCCGCGGCCAGCTCGATGACGGCGACCATGTCGCGACCGCGGTCGAGCATCCCGCCGCCGCGCCGCCTGCACCCGGAGGCGCTCGGTGACCGAGCTCTCACTCAAGAATCCGATCGCGATCGCGATGGCGTGCATCGGCCTCGTCGTGTTTGCGGCGGTCGTCACGCCTCGGATGAGCGTCGATACGTTCCCCGATCTGACGCCGCCGGTGCTCGTCGTCGGCACGCTCGCGCCGGGCCTCGGGGCGAAGGACGTCGAGAAGACCCTGACCTGGCGGATCGAGAAGTACGTCAGCGCGACGCCGGGCGTCGATCACGTCGAGAGCGTGTCGCGCAACAACCTCTCCGTCGTGTACGTGTGGCTGTCGTGGGGCACGAACCTCGATGCCGCGCAGACCTTGGTCCAGCAGCAGGTGCAGTTCGCGATGTCGGCGGTGCCGAAGTCGCTCGGCGTCCTGCCGCCATTTGTCCTGCAGTACGATCCATCGAACGCGCCCGTGGTCCAAGTCGCGGTGTACGGCGGCGGACTTTCCGGCCCGCAGCTCTATGACTACGCGTTCAACAGCATCGAGCCGCAACTCGAGGGCATCCAAGGCGTCGCGAGCGCCGCGCTCAACGGCGGCCGCCAGCGCCAGATCAACGTCATCGTCGATCCGGTCAAGGCGCAGGCGCGCGGGCTCACGTCGGCCGATGTCGGCGCCGCGGTCGCACAGTCCAACGCGCTGTTGCCGTCCGGCGAGCTGATCAACCCCAAGCTCGACGCGAACGTCTACACCAACGCGATCGCCGCGCGGGTGTCCGACATCGGCGACGCGATCATCAAGCTGGTCGACGGCAAGGCGGTACGAATAGCCGACGTCGCCCACGTCGAGGACGGCGGATCGCCCGACACGCAGGACGTCTCGATCAACGGTGAGAACGGCGTCTACCTCAACGTCTTGCGCGTTCCCGGCGGCAACACGATCGACATCGTCGACTCGGTCAAGCGCACGGTCGAGAACATCAGCGATCTGCCGCCCGGCGTGCACGTCAAGGCGCTGTTCGATCAGTCGACGTTCGTGCGGAGCACGTACAAGGGCCTGCGCAAGGAGGTCGTGCAAGCGCTCGTTCTCGTCGCACTCGTGATCCTGCTGTTCCTGCAGAGCTTCCGCGGCACGCTCGTCGTCTCGCTCGCGATCCCGCTGTCGTTCGCGGTCGCGTTGATCGCGCTCTATGCGACCGGTCAAACCCTCAACGCGTTCACGCTCGGCGGGCTCACGCTCGCGATGGGGCGGCTCGTCGACGATGCGGTCGTCGTCTTGGAATCGATCCACCGACATCAACAGAAAGGGCTGTCGCCTTACGAGGCGGCGTTGCAAGGCACGCGCGCGGTGATCCTGCCGGTGCTCGCATCGACGCTCACCACGATGGCGGTGCTGCTGCCGGTGCTGCTGTTCGCCGGGCTCGCGAAGCGGCTGTTCGTACCGCTCGCGCTCACCGTCGCGGTCGCGATGACCGCGTCCTACGTCGTGAGCATCGCGGTCACGCCGGTCGCGTGTCGCTACTTGCTCGGCCACGCGAAGCCCGGCCGGTTCGCCCGCCGGGTCGAGGGCACGATCGCGTGGATCGCCGACGGCTACACGAACACGTTGCGGCGCGTATTGCCATACGGCTGGACGATCGTGATCGCGTCGACCGTGTTTGTCGCGGGCAGCACGTGGGTCGCGATGCGCCTGCCGAGCACGTTCTTCCCCGAGATCGACGAGTCGATGGAGCGGATCTACGTTCGGCTCGCGCCGGGCACATCGCTCGAAGATGCCTCGCGGCAGGTCCAGGCGATGGGCGACGATCTACGCAAGAAGCTCCCGCAGGGGATGGTCGACCTGGTGCTCACGAACGTCGGCTCGCCGGGCAACGCTCGTAGCGCGATGACGAGCCCTAACTGGGGCCCGCACATGGGGTTCATCCGGCTCGCGCTCGTCGATCCGGAAGATCGCTCGCTGTCGCAGCGCGAGATCGCCGATCAGATCCGCGCGATCCTCAACCGCGACTATCCGGGCGTCGAGTTCTTGCAGTGGCCGGGCGGCTTGGTCGCGAGCGTGTTCTCGAACGGCTACCTCGCCCCACTCGCGGTCGAGCTCCGCGGCGAGAACCTCGAGCAACTCGACGCGCAAGCGCGCGCGGTCGCCGAGGTCGCGCGCACGGTGCCCGGCATTCGCGACGTGTGGCCGACCCTGCAGCTCGACTATCCCGAGATTCGGGTCGACACCGATCGCGAAGAGGCGGGCCGGGTCGGCGTGTCCGCGAGATCGGCGGCCCAAGCGACCCTCGAGGCGACGCTGGGCAACATCAACACGCCGAGCGTGTGGGTCGATGCCGGCAACGGTCAGTCCTATTACGTCGTGACCTACTACGACAACGCGGCGGTCAGCGATCCCGAGGCGCTCGCCGCGATCCCGGTCCGCGTCGACGGCTCCGCCGCGGTCACGCTCGGTGCATACGGCAATATCCGGCGCTCGGTCGGTCCGATCGGGATCGAGCGCAACCACTTGGCGCGCGCGGCGCACGTGCTGATGCAGACCGAAGGACGAGACATCGGCAGCACGGCGAAGGAGCTCGAGGAGCGGCTCGCGAAGGATCCGCGCACCGCAGGGGTGAAGGTTGACTTCGTCGGCCAGGTCGAGCTTATGCGCAACACGTTCAGCGGCCTCGGGCTCGGCATCGGCCTGGCGATCATGGTCGTGTTCATGATCATGGCGTCGCAGTTCAAGTCGCTGCGGCTGCCGCTGATCATGCTGTTTACGATCCCATGCACGCTGCTCGGCATCGTGCTCGCGCTGATGGCCGCAGGCCAAGGGTTCTCGGTGACCGCGCTGATGGGCGTGCTGATGGTCGTCGGCATCGCGGTGTCGAACGGCATCTTGTTGATCGATCACGCGCGCAACCGCTATCAGGAGGGCCTCGACAAGGTCGCCGCGATCCTCGATGCGGCGCGCACGCGGTTCGTGCCGATCGCGATGACGAGCTTGGCGACGGTCATCGGCCTGATCCCGACGGCGCTCGGCCTCGACCGCGGCGCCGACGCGAACCGACCGCTGGCGCTCGTCGTGGTCGGCGGCCTGACGTCCTCGACGTTGCTGTCGCTGTTCCTCGTGCCGGTGATCTTCCTTGGCCTCGCGAAGCGAACCAAGAGCTCGACCGACGACATGCCGGTCGACCACGGCCACGGGGCGTAACGGAGAGCTCGTGCACTGCGTCCCGCGCATGCCATCGAGGATCTGGATGCTCGCGATCGCGGTGGCCCTGTGCGCGTGCGGTACCGACGGTAGCTCGCATCCGTACGAGAGCCGGTGCACCGACAAATGTGCGCCGAGCGGCGCTTGTGCCTCCGAGGATGCGACGCCTTGTATCGACGCCTGCGAGGCGGCGACTGATCCTGCATCGAGCACGTGCGCGTCGTGCATCGTCGACAATACGTCGTGGCGCGAAACTAACGGCACCGGCGGATCGATGTGCGCCGGCTATGCCGTCGGCTCGGCAAGCTCGTCCGCTTGCACCACTAGCTGTCAGTAACGCTCGCCCCGACCGCGTGACCCGGAAATCCTCCGAGGTCGCCGGGAAAAACTCCGTAGAGCCTACGCGCCCCCGCGTCCGCAGCGAGAGCGTTCGCGCAGATCCGGCCTCGAGGTCTCGGCGTGGTTGTTGCTCTTTGCGAAGAACGATCGCGAGCTTCACCACCGCTCGCGTTTTGCGAGGCCGCCATGAACCGTGCATGCGTATCGTTACTCGCGCTCGTCGGACCGTGGGCGATCGCGTCCGCGTCGGGTTCTCCGATCGGCGCGTTCGGCGGCGGCTCGGGCGGCTACGCTCGGATGCGTTCCGGGTTCTTTCTCGGCGCAGACACCGGCGTCGCCGCGCTGGTGTCGTCTGACACCGATAGCGTCGCCCGCACCGATCCGCCGGTCGAACCGAAGGACCGCGCGTGGACCTTCGGCGTGCGCGCGGGCTACGAGTGGGACAACGGCATCGCGGTCCAAGCGCGAGTCGATGATCTCGGCATCCATACGAACGATGGGACCGAACCGCTGACGTTTTGCACGGTCGGCGTCCGTTATTCGCTGCCGTTCGTCGTCATGCCGTTCGCCGAGGCGCTCGTCGGGCCCGCGTTCGATAGCTCCGGCACGTCGCTCGGTGCGGGGGTCGGCCTCGGCGCTTCGATTCTCGTCACTCGCCATCTCGGGATCGACGTCGCGTTGCGCGACTGGATGGCTGATCTCGACGGCGGGATTCGCCACGTTCCGACCGCGACGGTCGGCATTCAGCTCGGCTTCGGCCGGTAACCCAACTCAGGAGAGACCATGATCCGCCACCTCGCACTTGTTCTCATCGCGACCTCCACCGCATGCGCATACGCGCACGTCGGCTCCGGCGAAGTCGCTGTCGTGCGCACCCCCGACGGCGTCCAGCAGAAGGTGTTTCCGCCGGGCGACTGGCACATCGGAGTGTTCGACCACGCGATGAAGTACAGCGTGAGATCGCAAGAGCGTGAAGAGCGGCTCGACGTCCAGTCGTCGGATGGTCTCGGGATCACGCTCGACACGTCGATCCGGTTTCATCCGATCGCGAACGAGGTGGTCGCGCTCGATCAGGAACTCGGCCAGGAATATTACGCCGTGCTACTCGGGCCGACGCTGCGCTCCCAAGCGCGCCGGGTCGTCGGCAGGTTCAAGCCGGAGGAGATCTACTCGACCCAACGCGAAGTGATCGAGCGCCAGATCCGCGAAGGCGTGGAGGCGGCGATCAAAGGGCGTCACGTCGAGCTCGAGGCGGTGCTCGTCCGCAACGTCGCGCTGCCAGAGCAGCTGCAGGCCAAGATCACCGAGAAGCTCGCGCAAGAGCAAGAAGCCCTGAAGCAGGCTGCGGAAGATCAGGAGAAGTTGACCGCAACGAAGGCCGAGGCCGAGCGCCAGACCATTCAAGCCAACGCCCAGGCCGATGCCGCGCGCGTGCAAGCGCAGGGCGCCGCCGATGCGTCGCGCATCGCCGCTCAAGCCGCCGCCGATGGCAAGCGGCTCGATGGCCAGGCCACCGCGGACTACCAGAAGCTCATCCAATCGAACCTGACGCCGGCGATGCTTCGCTTGCGAGAGATCGACGCCGAGCGCGCGTTTGCGAGCTCGCCGAGCGCGAAGCTCGTGCTCATGGGCGGCGCGGGCGCGCACACGCTGCTCGATCTCCGTGGTGCCGGTGACGCGAAGTCGGGCGCGTATCCGTGACCGCGTGGAACCTTCGCATCCTGCTGGTCGAGGACGACGAGCGCCTCGCGCGGCTGATCGCGACGTACCTCGAGCGTCACGCAGCGAAAGTGGTCATCGCGATCGACGGCGTGACCGGGCGAGCAACCGCGCTCGCCGAGCCGTTCGACTGTGTGATCCTCGACGTGCAGCTCCCCGGCTGCGATGGCATTTCGCTATGTCGCGAAGTGCGCGGGCGTAGCGATGTGCCGATCGTGATGGTCAGCGCGTACGGCGACGAGGACACGCGCGTGTGGGGGTTCGAGGCGGGCGCTGATGACTTCGTGGCAAAGCCGTACGATCCGCGTGAGTTACTCGCGCGCATTCACGCGAACGTGCGCCGCGCGCGTCGCTCCGTTGGCCCGTGTCAGGATCCGATTCGGATCGGCCGCGTCACGATCGATCGCCGCGCGATGGTCGCGCTGCTCGACGGCCAGCCCGTCCGGCTCACCTCGCGCGAGTTCGCGTTGCTGCAAGTGCTCGCGGAACACGCAGGCACGGTGGTGAGCCGGGAGCGCTTGCTCGAGCTCGTCATGGGGACGATGGAGCACGCATTCGAGCGCGCGATCGATTGCCAGATCGTCAGGCTGCGCGAAAAGTTCTCCGACGACGCCCGCAAGCCATGGCTGCTCAAGACCATCCGCGGCGGTGGCTACATGCTCATGGCCGAGGCTATAGCGGAGGCTTCGTCGGCGACGCTTGGCCGAAGAGATCGATCGTAATCCCGGCGAGCGAGATCCGGAGTCGGTGACGATTCGGGTCCGAGCTCGCCACTCGGCGCACGCTGGATTGCCGATCGCGCACGACGGCTCGAACCGGTTGAGGAATCGGGTGTGGCAGGGTCATCGCAACGTGAGGGATGCATCGCGAGTGCCGCGCATAACTGATGGGACTCACTGGTCGGCTGCTGCGTTGCCTCCGGAACGGATCCGATCACTGCGGAGTTTCTCCGGCGACGCCTCGCTCACTGGATCGACGCTGCGTACGCCTAGCGCTGCAGCCGGGCCGTGGGAAAGTCGGCGTTCAGTCGACGCAGGAGTACGTGCCAGACGGCGTACAGACTCGTCGCGAGCGAGATCCAGCCGATGAGAACGCAGATCGCGAGCTCGAGGGCCTGCCCCGGCATCGTCGCGGATCCGGTGAGTGCACCGTCGACGATCGGCCAGAGACCGGAGTGGGTGAACGACTGGTAGATCGCGATCCACATCCAAGCGATCCCGACGAATGCGGCGACGTCGACGAGCGCGCGCGGTGGTTTCGGGAACATAGAAACAGTCTACGCGTCGCCGACGTCAGGTGTGATGACAATCGCGTCGCTTCGCGATCGCGATCTCGTACGCGGAGTTTTTCCCCGGCGTTGCCGGAGAATCTCCCGATCGGCAGATCGTCATCGGCTCACTCGCCGTCATCGAGATCGAGGACGCGAGGCGGCCACGGCACGCCCCGGCGCTCGAGCTCGGTCGTATAGAGCGACTCGCGGTGGAGCGCTCGCGCGGTGATCGTCGCGATCGTCGCGGCCAGCAGCAACGGGACCATCAACGTCGATTCGTTCGTGAGCTCGAGCAACATCACGCTCGCCATCAACGGCGCGTGCGTGGTCGCGGCACAAGTCGCGGCCATGCCGGCGACCGCGTAGGCGCCCGGATCGACATGCGCACCACAAGCGCCGAGTCCGAGCGCGAACAACCGGCCGAGCGACGCGCCGAGGAACAGCGACGGCGTGAACACGCCGC
>CAZDGY010000023.1:14719-20202 GCA_964504685.1 uncultured Kofleriaceae bacterium
GCGTCGAGAAGACCTCGGATCGCTTCGTAGCCGTTACCTGCGACCGCCGGAGCTCCGATCGCGATCGCACCGACGATCGCGCCGGCGATCGCCGCACGCACGATCGGCGGGCCGAGGCGCGCGAACACGCGTTCGGCAACGTGCAGGAGGCGCATGAAAGCCACTCCGAGGACACCGGCGAGGGCGCCGAGCGATGCATACGCGATTAGCTCGACGAGTTGATGGAGCTCGAAGTCGCGCGCGCCATAGAGCGGGCCGAAACCGGCGACGATGCCCGCGAGCACCGCGGCGACCGATGCCGGCAACAGCAGCTTCATCGACGTCGAGATCGTGACGACTTCCGCGACGAACAGCACCGCAGCAAGCGGAGTTCCATATGCGGCGGCGAACCCGGCTGCGGTGCCGGCGGCGACGAGCATCCTCCGCTGTCCCTCGAGTGCGGTGGTCCGTAGTCCGACCGCATCGCCCATTCCGGCGCCGAGTTGGATGATCGGACCCTCGCGGCCGATCGAGCCGCCCGTGGCCACCGCCGCGAAACACGCGGCCACGCGAACGACGCTCGCGCGAAACGAGATCCGCCCGCGCTGTAACACGACCGCCTCCATGACTCCGCCGACGCCCGCGTTTCCAGATGTCCCGAGAGGCACGAGAGCGGCCGCGATGGCGCCGCCCCCGGCGGGAAGCAGGATGCACGCCCACCATGGAATGCGCGCGATGCCTTGAAGCACATCGCGATCACCGAGCAGCGCCCGGTAAACGACGTGGAGCACATCGCGAAAGGCGACCGACGCCGCCGCTGCAGCGAGCCCGACTCCGACGATCGCGAGGGCGGTTGTTCCGCGGGTGCGAAACGAGGGGCTTGCCACCGTCCGCGTCACGGAAGATGAACGGCGAGTACCGGGCACGAGGCGGTGCGGAGCACGTCCTCGGTGACGCTCCCAAGTAAGACGCGCGACACGCCGGCGCGAGCGTGCGTCGCCATGATGATCAGATCGAAGCCCTCGACCCGGGCGAGCTCGACGAGCGCAGACGCTACCGCGGGCGCCGCAAAGCACCGCACCGCCGTCCCGACGATGCCGCGATTGGCAAGCGTGAGTGCGACCGCGGTCAGTCTCTCGACCGCGATTCGATGCGACGCGGCAAGGTCGCCTTCGACGCTCGCGCCGGGCACCAAGCCGACCATCGCATTCGCGATCTCATCGACGTGGACAAGCGTGATCGACGCGTGGAGCGACGCGGCAAGAAGTGCGGCGTAGTCCACCGCGGCTCGCTCGATGTCGGTGCCTTCGATCGGCAAGAGGATGCGACGGATGTCGATGCTGGGCAGCGCCGCTGGTTGGGTCATCGGGGGCTCGGGCGGTGCGGCAGCAAGGAATGTACCCACGGTCGAGCGCGTCGCTTGCGCCGCCTAAGCGCACGCCGGTTACGACAACGGAATTTCTCCCGATCGACCGGGAAAATCTCCGTACCGCGGCATCGCCGGGATTCACGTCACTTGCTGAAGAACCGGCGGATCGCTCCGCCGATCCCGGGGCTCGCCTGCCCGGACGCTGTGCTCGTCGCGCTTGCGTCGCGGCAGGTACAGCGTGCGGACTTGGGTACGTGGCCGAGCACCTGCTCGACGTGTGCGCCGCATCCGGCCCAGGTTGGCTTATGACACTTGCTGCATTCCACGGCACGACACATCGGATTGCTCCTTTTCACGTGAGAGCCATCGTCCGCGCCGAAGGTTCGCAGAATCGACCACGACGGGTAGACTGCGACGCCAATGCAACGCTCCGACGCTGATCTGGTGACCGCCGCCCGCGGCGGAGACCGTGCCGCGGTCGAGGAGCTGCTGGCACGCTACGAACCGAACATCTATCGGTTCGGCCTCCGCATGTGCGGCGACGAGGAAGCGGCGCGCGAGGTGCTGCAAGAGACGCTGCTCGCCGCGTTCCGCCATCTGCCAGGATTCCGCGGCGATGCCGCGCTGTCGACGTGGCTGTATCAGATCGCGCGGAGCTTCTGCATCAAAGAGCGCCGGGGCCAGCGCCCGACCCGCTCGATCGACGACGCTCGCGCGTCCGAGCTCGTCGATCCGGCGCCCCAACCCGACGCGCGCACCCACGCTCGCGAGATCGGCGAGGCGGTGTCGCGAGCGATTGCCGTGCTACCGCCGGAGCAGCGCGAGGTGCTGATCCTCCGCGACGTCGAGGGCCTCAGCGCAGAACAAGCCGCCGAGGTGGTCGGCGTCGAAGTCGGCGCGCTCAAGAGCCGGCTGCATCGGGCGCGCATGGGCCTGCGCACCGCGCTTGCGGGCATGCTCGGCGAGCGCGGAGCTATGGAGCCGTGCCCGGAGCTGGCTCAGGAGCTTACGGCCTACGTCGGCGCGGAGATCGATCAGGCGACCTGCGTGCAGATCGAGAAGCACCTCGCCACGTGCTCGCGATGCGCGGGCGCGTGCGACGAGCTCAAGCGCACGATCTCGCTGTGTCGGCGCCTGCCCGGAGACGTCGTGCCGGCCCCGGTACGCGCCGCGGTCCGCGACGCGATCATGGCGGCCATTCCGGTAGCGCCGGCTCGATCCTAACGATCGCGCAAGCGACGCACGCGGGTGGTAGTGAGTCCGCAGTCGTTGCGCGATCTTGTCGGCGCGGCCCACGACCTCAGGCCGCTTGCTTACGACCGCCGTGCACCGAGCACGTGCTGATCCCGAGCAGCCGGTAGAGCGGGCAAAACCCGACGAGGCCGGTCACTAGCGGGACGAAACCGAGCAGCCCCCACATCGTCTTGGGGCCGACGATCACGAGCGAGAGCAACACGATTCCGAGGACAACCCGCAGCGCGCGATCGATGACTGATTCATTGATGGACATGTCTTGGCTCCTTGCGAGATGAGAGCCAAGTGCCCGCCAAATGATTCACGCAGATCACGCACGAATCCTTTGGCGCATCCCCTGGCTCTCACGGGGCATGTCCACGCGACAGTCGCCCGAGGTCGAACACTTCTTCGATCCCGTGACTTCCACCCTTACGTACCTGGTATTCGATCGAGCGACCCGCGATGCGGTCGTGATCGATCCGGTGATGGACTTCGACGCCGCGAGCGGTCGAACGTCGGCCGTTTCCGCGGACCGAGTCGCCGACGCGATCGCGCGTCACCGCCTGACGCTCCACTACACGCTCGAGACGCATGCGCACGCCGATCACCTGTCCGGATCGCAGCATCTCAAGCGGCTGCTCGGTGCGAGGGTCGCTATCGGCGAGCGCATCACGGAGGTCCAGGCGACGTTCCAACCGATCTTCGATCTACCCGATGGCTTTGCGCTCGATGGCTCGCAGTTCGACCGGCTCCTTCGACACGGCGAGACGTTGCATGCCGGCGCGCTCGCGATCGAGGTGATCGCGACGCCGGGCCATACGCCGGCCTGCGTGTCCTACTTGATCGGCGACGCGGTGTTCACCGGCGACGTCCTGTTCGTCGAGGATTCGGGAACCGGGCGATGCGACTTCCCGCGCGGGGACGCCGAAGCGTTGTTCCATTCGGTTCACGACCGACTGTACGCCCTGCCCGGCGAGACCCGCGTGTTCGTCGGGCATGACTACCAGCCCAACGGCCGCGCGCTCGCGTTCGAGACCACGATCGAGCGCGAGCGGCAGCACAACATCCAGTTGACGTTGGCCACGACCGCTGCGGAGTTCGTAGCGTTCCGCACCGCCCGTGATCGCACGCTTGGTGCGCCAAAGCTCTTGCTGCCGAGCATCCAGGTCAACGTGGACGCGGGTCGGTTGCCACCGGCAGACTCACGAGGGCGACGCTTCTTGCGTCTCCCGGTCAACCTCGGCGCGGCCACCCTCGACGACGGTTCGAAATGAACCGCACAACCGCATTCTGGTCTGCGGTCGCGGTGATCGGCATCGCGCTGGTCGTCTGCGGTGCGCCGAGCTGGCTCGCGCTCGGCGCCGGGCTGACGGTCGCGGTCGTCTCCGGCAAGCCCCCGCCGACCGCGGTCCGCAGGCTCACCGGCCGGACCTTGCAACTCGGCGTCGTCGCGCTCGGAGCGGGGATGAACCTCGAGGTGGTCTGGCGGATCGGCTCCAGCGGCGCGCTGATCACCGCAGTCAGCCTCACCGCCGCACTCGCGGTAGGTTTTGCGCTCGGACGCTGGCTCCGCGTGCGCGGCGACACGCCGTTGCTCGTCTCGGTCGGCACGGCGATCTGCGGCGGGAGCGCGATCGCATCGGTCGCGAGCGTGATCAAGCCGAAGGAGCACGAGATCTCCGTCGCGCTCGCGGTGGTGTTCATCTTGAATGCGGTCGGGCTCGTCCTGTTCCCTGCGCTCGGACACGCGTTCGGCCTGTCCGAGCCCGTGTTCGGACGTTGGGCTGCGCTCGCGATCCACGACACCAGCTCGGTCGTCGGCGCAGGCATGGCGTATGGCCCCGTCGCGTTAGGCATCGCTACGACCACCAAGCTCGCTCGCGCACTGTGGATCGTCCCACTCACGTTTGCGATCGCGATCGGGCGCCAGCGCCGTGCCGGAGCGAGCCTCCGCGACGTGCGATGGCCGTGGTTCATCCTCGCGTTCGTCGTGGTTGCGGCGCTGTTCACCTGGATCCCAGCACTTACCCCGCTTTCCCATCCGATCGTCGTGATCGGCCAACGCGCGCTCGTCCTCGCGCTGTTCCTGATCGGACTGTCGCTGTCGCGCACTGCGCTCGCCAGCGTCGGCGTCCGACCATTGCTACTCGGCGTCATCCTATGGGTTGTCGTCGCCGTGATCTCGCTGCCGCTCGCGATGATGGCTCCCGGGTAAGCCGATCGAGTCCATAACCGCGCGGTGGGCGCGTCCGCACATCCCATTCACCGGCCGCTCGAAACGAGATGCGCTCTGCCGCGGCTCGAATCGTGCTTGCCTAGACTCGAGATGCCAACGATCGAGCCTGCGGTGGCGACCGGCGTGCCTGTCCCGAGTGGTACGCGAACCCCGACCGCGCCGACTTCGACCGCGATCGAGACGCTCAAGACGTTCGGTTCGAGCGTCGACGCCGGACTCGCAGCGGCCGAGGCAGCTAAGCGGTTGGCGACCCAGGGTCCGAACGAAGTCGCCAGCAAGCACGAGCATCCGATCCGTCGGTTCGCGAAGCGATTCTGGGGCTTATCGGCGTGGATGATCGAGCTCATCGCGGTGCTGTCACTCGTGCTGCACAAGTACGCCGATGTCTGGGTCGCGCTGTCGTTGTTGGTCGCGAACGCGATCCTCGGGTTCTTTCAGGAGCAACGTGCGTCCGCGGCGGTGGCGGCACTGCGCAGCAAGCTGCGGATCACCGCGCGCGTACTGCGCGACAAGAGCTGGCAGGTATTGCCGGCACGCGAGCTCGTCACGGGGGACGTCGTTCGCGTTCGGGCGGGCGACTTCGTGCCCGCCGATCTCCAGCTATGCAACGGCGAGCTGCGCATCGATCAGTCCGCGCTCACCGGCGAGTCGCAGCAGGTCGAC
>CAZDGY010000024.1:0-19954 GCA_964504685.1 uncultured Kofleriaceae bacterium
CGAGATCTTGCCGGCCGCGAAGTCGCCGGGGTTCATCGACTGATGGCATAGACCGCAGTCCTGATTGTCTGGGTGCGGCGCCGGAGGTGGCAGGCCGTGACACGACCCGCATTGGTTCGCGGTGCCATCGACCTGGGTCCACACCGGCTTGGTCAGCGTTCCACCGCCGTCGCCCATGACCATGTTCGTCGTCGTGTTCGTACCGTGCAGCGTGTCGCCGTGGCAGTACGTATTCGTGCAGGTCCCGCTGTCTTCGTCGTACAGCGCGCCGACCGCGAGACCGGTGAACGTCGGCACCGCGGGACCCGTGATCGGGATCGGCGTGCCGTCGAGCGCGTAGTTGAAGATGTGGCCGGGGTCGCCAACTTGGGCGGGCACCTTGTGACACGTCACGCAGGTGAACGTCGTGTGCCACGGCGATGAGGTCAGCAGGTGAGCTTGATGCGCGCCGACGCCTTTCGCCGACGTCAGGCTGTTGCCTTCAGCATCGCGCGGCGGAGCGATGCTCGGGCCCGATCCGTGACACACGCCGGAGCACGCGTCCGATGGAGGCAGCTGGCCGACGCCCGCTTCGGACGGCTCGTGGTTCCCGAGGTTGCACGCCACGAGCGCAACCGCGATCGCAACCCCGCCCAAGGTTCTAAAGGCGCGCACAGCCTTCGGGTAGAGCAAACCTAGGACCAGGCGAAAGTCCGCGCTAGCGCGTCCCTGGCGTGTACGACCTGTGCGCGCACCGTGCGTTAGCCGCACTATCGGAACCTCCATTGCACACGTGCGAACGCGGTGAACGAAACGACTCCCGGCCAATGGATCGGCATGTCGACGAGCGGCGAATCGGGATTGGTCGGGTCCATCGTCGTTACGAACGTCGAGCCGATCTTCTGATAGCCGACGTGGAAGTCCGCGAGCACGAGCCACTCGCGACCGACGCGCCACGAGCCTAGCGCGCCTGCTTGCCCCGCGGTCGTATGCGCCGAGCCGTAGCACGCGAGCGCGTTCGTATAAGTCGAGCATTGCTGCGCGGTGCCGATGTCGTCGAACGACTCCGCCATGACATCGGCCTCGATCTGGCCGCGCTGCTGCGCGAACGTTCGACTCACGGTCAACCGCCCGACCGTGCCGCGGGAGCGATTCGGCGTCTTCGTGCCGAGCGGATCGATGATGCTGCCCGACAGCGCGATGCGCAGCCCCGCGATCGACCGGCGATCGAGGATGGTGACGGTAGCGTCGATCGAGCGCTCCTCGGGCATGACGAACGCGCCGGTGGTGCCGTCGGACAGCGGGAGTGGAACGGTGACGCTCGGTCGCAGGTGCAGGCCCCCCGAGCCCGAGATCTCGAAGCGTTGCTCCGCGAACGAGACGCTCGCCGAGCCGCGCACCATGTCGTTCACGATCTTCAGCAGCTCGACATTATTCTGCACGACGCCGATCGCGCTCGGGTCGGGGTCGGTGAGGTAGTTGCGAGCATCGATTTGCAGCAGATCGGTGCTGATGTGGATCGCGGTCGCCGACAGCACGACGTTCGAGATCGGCCGTAGGTCGATCCCGACGCTGCCATCCGTCAGGCTGACGCCATCGGCGCCGACGACGTCGAGCAATGCGAAGTGATAGATGTCGAGGATCGACGCGGGTCGCCAGTAACCGCTCGACGCCGCGAACACGCGCGACTTCTCGTCCGCCGATGCATCGGGGAGCGACTCGGGTGCGTACAGCGCGGCAGCGCCGAGCTCACCGTGATAGTTCAGCGTCTGATACGTCACGCCTAGACCGCCGACGACCGGGACGATCAGCGACTCGTTGCCGCCGGTGATCGGATCCTTGAAATGGATGTAGTCGGTGTCGAGCGAGCGCGATCCGAGTTGTGGGAACGCACCGACGAACGCGGTGGCGGAGAGCGACGACGCGAGCTCGTGGTTGAACGATAGACCATCGATCTTGGTCTGGCCGACCGCCGAGATGTATTGCCGGCCGATCGTCAGGTTCGTCGCGCGCGAGCCCAGCCGATAATCGAGCGTGCGGATCTCGTACTCGCTGCCGCCGACCGCGCCGGATTGATAGTCCTCGCTCGTCGTCTCGCGCACTCGGCCGTCGAGCGTGAACCCGGAGTCCGAGACCTCGCCGCGCATGTCGCCGAACACCCGGCGAACCGGACTCGCGTTCTGCAGGGTCGAGCCACCGTCGACGATCGGCGCGGCGTCCTTGCCGGTCTGCTGATACAGGAACGACGACAACGTGAGCCGGACGTCGAGTGGGTCGGTGGCCGGCGCCGAGGCGGTAACCGCCGTCGTGGGGTCACCGTCGGCGAGCGCCGCGCCGTGAAGCGCGACCAGCGCGATCGCTGTCGCACGCGCTAGCGACATACCGTCTCACGGCCGAGCGGCTTGGTTCGCGCCGGCAGCCACGCGGTCGGGTTATGGCAGCTGCCGCAATCGAAGTACCCGGAGGATCGATGATCCGGCTGCGCGACCTGGAGCGCATCGTTGCGATGGCAGCTGACGCACATCGGCGACACCGCGCCGAAGTTGCCGTTGCGATGACACTCCGCGCACGGCAGCGTCGAGTGCAGTCCCATCAGCGAGCAGCCAACGCTGAGGTGATCGAAGCGCGCCGGCGCGAAGGCACGCTGCGTATGGCACTCGCCGCAGCGCGGGGAGAGCGAGCCCTGATGGATGTCGTCCTTGCGATGGCAGGTCACGCATAGGTTTCCGGACCCGCGCAGCTTCTCGCCGTGCGGGTGGCAACTCGCGCACGCGAGCTGATCGTGCGCGCCTTGGAGCGAGAAATCGCCGACGTCGTGCTGCGCCTTGATGTCGCCGAAGCTCGCGGTCGAGTGACAACGCTCGCATTCGGTGCCGTAACGGCCCTTGTGAATCGCCGGCTCGGGATGGCAACCGAAGCAATCCGAGCGCACTGGCTTGAACGCGACGGTCTTGTGGCAGGCGCCGCACACGAGCGGTACGTGACCGCCATCGATCTTGAACTTGGAATCGCGGTTGTGCTTGAACAGCACGGCGCCGGACTCGTCGTGACAGCGCTCGCACGCGTCGCCGAGCTGGCCTTGGTGAACGTCATCTTTCTTGTGGCAGCCCGAGGAGGCGCACGTCGTCGGTGTGTCGTGATAGACGCGGCCCGGGTGGCACGACTCGCAGGTATTGATCTCGGCGTGCTTGCCCTTCAACGGCCACTTCGTGTCGTCCTTGTGATCGAAGCGCACCGCGGGCCATTGGCCGGGCTCGTGACAGCGCGAGCATTCTTGGCCGAGCGTGCCTTTGTGCAGCGAGTCCTCGTGACACGTGACGCCGCACTCGCGCGGCGTGTTTTGATAGACGTCGTTGATGTGGCACATCTCGCACTTCACGGTCGCGTGCGCGTTGACCAGCGGGAACTTCGATCTCGACCCGTGATACTGCTCGATCGCTTGCTCGCGGCGGATCTCCGGACTGCCGGCCTCTTTGTGGCAGGTCAGGCACTGGTTCTCTTTGTATTGGCCACCGTGCGCCTTCTTGTGCTGGTGGCAGCTCATGCAGCCGTTCTTGATCTCGAACCGCTCGTAGTCGTCCGGGGTCGAGCCGCGGTGACACGCGCGGCAACTCACGGTCGCGTGCTTTGCGGTTAGCGGGAACGCGGTGTTCGTGGCGTGGTTGAACTGGAAGTTCGCGGTCCACGATCGCTGCGTATGACAGGTGCCGCACGCCGGGAACTTCGAGAACCGCGTGCCGTGCTTGTTGTCCTTCTGATGACAGCTCTCGCACGCGCCGTTCGGTTTCTTCAGCGCGAGCGCCTTCGTGTGGCAGGTCTCGCACGTCAACGTCGCGTGCTTCGCGACGAGCGGATAGCCGGTGTTCTTCTTGTGGTCGAACTGGACCTCGCGCAGCGACTTGAGCACCGGCGAGTGGCACAACGAACAAGCCTTCGTCGAGAACAGTTGGCCATCGTGCGGGCTCTTGTGGCACTGCTCGCACGTGTCGCCGGGACGACCGAGCTTGAACGCGGCCTTCGCATGGCACTTCGAGCAAGCGACGTCGGCGTGAGTGCCTTCGAGTGACATCGCGGCTTGCTTCTTGTCGTTGTGGTCGAAGTCGAGCGTCGACTTCTGCGGTTTCCATTGCGTCTCGGTGTGGCACCGGCCGCACTGCATGACGAGCGCGCGCACTTGGCCGTGCGGTTGCTCCTTCGCGTGGCAGGAGCCACATAGCTTCTCGGTACCGAGGAACGTGCGCAGGCCTTGGCGGTTCGTCGTCGTGTGGCACTTCACGCACGTGGTCGCCGAGTGCTTGCCGTTGAGCGGGAAGGTCGTCAGCTTGTGATCGAACGCGTTCTCGCCGCCGACCCCGGCCCAGCCCATCAGGTCGAAGCCGCGGCCGCGATGCTCTTGGTGACACAGCTTGCAGTCGCGGCCCTTCACCTTCGCCGACGCGTGGAAGCCTTCGCCCGCGTCGATCTTCTTCTTCATGTTCTGGTGGTCGTGACAGCTAAGGCACTTGTTCGCGGACACCGTGTTATCGGGCTCGTGACACGTCGTGCACTTGTCTTGGCTATCGAGGTCTGCGTGGCTCTTCGCGAGCTCGCCGGGAGACGACTTCAAGATATCGGCATGTGCGCGGCCCGAGGCCACGACCAGCGCGATCAACGCGACGAACGTTAGGACTACAGACCGCATCGGTTACAGCGCGGCGCTGACTCCGAGTTGAACGAGCTGCGACGTGTCGACGCGATGCGCGTTCGTGACGCCGGGCTCGCGCGCCGACGGGCCATCCCAATGGGTCGACGCCCAGCCGAGATCGAACCCTGCGAACATCGCGATGCGACGGCCGATCAAGTAGCTCAGCGTCGCGCCACCCCAGACCGCATGCGCGCGGCTATCGGTTCCGTCCTGCAGGCCAGGCGTTTGCGAGCGCGAACCGATCGCGAGCACGTCGAAGCGCGCCGTCGCGGCGAACCGACTGTGTGGAGGCACGAGCGCGGCGCGTAGGCCGACCGTGGCACCGGCTAAGCTTTCGCGCGGCAGCATCCCGACGTTGTTGACGTCGTCGGGCAGGAACGCGTCGTAGTGGCCACCGAGGTGGAGCGCGACGTTCACGAGCTCGTTCACGTGGATCCCGACCTGACCGCCGACGTCGGCCGCAAACGTATCGAACGGGATCTTGCCGGGCATGTTCGTCGGGCCAGGATAGTCGAGGCCCGGCGACGATTGACTGACCTCGACGCGCGCGTCGGCGCCGACATAGATCCGGCCGGTGATCGTCCACAGCACTTCGACCGTGCCGACCGCGGCCATCGCATCGGATGCGGCGAGATAATTGGTCAAGCCGTTGACCTGATTCGCGGTCATGTTCATGCCGAGTGACCGATAGCCGACGCCGAGCTCGCCATGAGCTCGTTCCGGTGCGCGGACGAACGGCGCGCCGACGTTCGCGGTATGGATGCTATTCGCATCGACCGTAACACCGCTGCCAGTGTCGCTCACCTCGGCGCGCGCGATCCAGCCATCGTGGCCGCCGTCGTCGCGAGCGTGGACCCAGCCCGGTGTACTGGCCGCGTCGACGATGCTGAGCTTGGTCCCGCTCGCCAGCTCGGCGATCGGCGCCGCTCCGGTTGATGGCGATGCGAACAGTCGACTCGGCACGGTGGTCTGGACAAACAGATCGGTGACCTCGCCGGTCTCGTTGGGATGGCGCGCCGCGCTCCAACCCGCGGTCGGTGTCACCTGCGGCACGGGTTCGTCGATCGTGGTTCGCGTGATGTAGCCCTCGGCCGAGCCGTAGCGCACCCGCACCCACCGGCCTTGCTCTGACAACACCGTGATTTCGGCGTTCGCCGGGATGTTCGTGACCGCGGGCTCGCGCTCGCCCGGCTTCTTGCGCAGCACGACCGCTTCGGTCGTATGGCGCACGTCAGCTACTGCGGTGGCGGACACCGACAGTGCACCAACGAACGTAACGAGCCGCCACGGGATTTTCACCGTTTGCCTCCCTAGCAGATTGCGCACCACACTAAGGGCGCGAATTGCTCTAAATTCGCGGCTGGCGATCGTGCGGTCGCCGCACGACTGTGTGGATGACGTACAGAGCCGAGGTCGATCAGACGGTGGGTTCGCCCTGCCGTCGGCCGGAACGGCGGTTGCACAAGTCGGTGAACGCCGTGAAGAGATTAGTCACCATCTCTGTCTTCATCGGCTGCTCCGGCAATCTTACCGAAAAGAGCGGGCAGTCGGATATCGATGCCGCGTCGCGGATTCCGCTTCCGACGTGCGATCAGCCGGCAGTGCCGGCGGATGGCAGCGATGGCACCTGCAGCGGCCCCGCGGGCAACAACGGCTCGGCCGGCGACGACTGTCTCGCGTGCCACAGCGAGAGCGGACCGGGCACGCCGTTCGTGTTTGCCGGTACGCTCTACACCGACATCACCGGGCGGACGGTTGCCCCCGGCGCGACGATCTATGTCGAAGATACGATGGGCAACGCTGCGACCGCGATCAGTCGAGCGAGCGGCAACTTCTACACGACCGACGGCTTCGTCACGTATCCTGCTTATGCTTTCGTGTCGTTGTGCCCGACCGTGTTGCCGATGCTCAACCACGTCGATACCGAGACCGGGGCCAACTGCAACACCTCGATGTGCCACACGTCTGACTTTCGCGTTCATCTGTAGAGCGCATTCATGGATCCGATCATCCCTATCGTCATCGCATCGGTCGCCGTGCTGCTGCTCGGGCTCGGCGCGATCATGGATGATCGGCGCGCTCGTTACCGCCGGCTCGCGAGCTTCGAGAACGTCGAGGCTGCGATCCCGCTGCTCCATTCGATCAACGACGACCGCTGCATCGGCTGCGAAGCGTGCATCGACGTGTGTCCGACCGAGGTGCTCGATCTCGTCAACCACGTCGTGAAGGTCAGCCGGTTCACGGACTGCGTGCAATGCGAGCAGTGCGCGAACGCGTGTCCGACGATGGCGCTCGTCATGTACCGAGCGGGTAGCACACCGCGCATGTTGACCGTGCCCGAGCTCGACGAGCATTTTCAAACCGGCGTGCCGGGTCAATATCTGATCGGCGAAGTCGCGGGCAAACCGCTCGTCAAGAACGCCGCGAACCTCGGGCGCGCAGTGATCGAGCACATCTCGCGTGAGCTCGATCGCCAGCGCGTCAAGGGCGACGTGCTCGACGTCGTGATCGTCGGCTCGGGGCCGGGCGGATTGTCGGCGGGGCTGACCTGCGTCAAGCGCGGGTTGAGTTGCGTCGTCCTCGAGAAGGAGCACGTGATCTCTTCGACGGTGTCGCGCTATCCGAAGGGCAAGCACTTCATGGCCGAGCCGTCGACCGCGGTCAACGCGTCGTACCTGCCGGTGTTCGATGGTTCGAAAGAGGAGCTCGTCGCTGCGTGGCAGCAAGTCGTCGATGGCGTTGCGTTGCCGATGAAGCTCGGCGAGGCGGTCGAGAGCGTCGTGCGTGGCGATGACGGCTTGTTCACGATCAAGACGACGGTCGCGACGTATCGCGCCCACCGAGTCGTGCTAGCGACCGGATTGCGCGGCAAACCGCGACTGCTCGCCGTGCCCGGCGCGAACCTCGAGAAGGTGCAGTCGCTGCTCGACGATCCCGCCGAGTTCGCGGATCGCGACGTGTTGGTCGTCGGCGGCGGCGACTCCGCCGTCGAGGCGGCGCTCTCGCTGTCCGACGTCGGTGCGCGGGTCACGCTGTCCTATCGCGGCGATGGCTTCAAGCGATGCAAGCAAGGCAATCAGAAGCGGCTCGCCGAGATGTCGAGCGCGAGAAAGCTCGATGTGTTGCTCGAGTCGAACGTTCAGCAGTTCACGGCGGACGGCGTCGAGATCAAGCTCAAGGACGGCTCGATGTCCGCGATCGCGAACCAAAACGCGTTCGTGTTGATCGGCGCAGATACCCCGGTCGCCTGGCTCGAAGCCATCGGTGTGCGGTTCGTCGAGCGCCCGCATCTCTACACGCTCGGTGCGTCCGACGAGGTCGTGCGCCGGCTGGTGCCCGATGCGACCGAGTGTCCGCGCACTGCCGAGGAATCGATCGCGCTCGTTCGCGGCTTGCAACAGACGAGCGCACGTCCATCGCCGCGCAAGGTCCGGGCCGCGGTCGGTCAGATCCGCGACGAGCTGCGCGGTGCGGTCAGCGATCTATCGGGCGTGTTCAAGATCTCCGACCTCCAGCGCGTCGCGGCTGCGAAACCGACAACCAAACCGAAGACGAAGACCGATCCGCTGATCCCGGTGAACCGACTCGCGCGGCGCGCCGTGCCCTCGTCGGCGAGCTTGGGGCGCGCGACCGGCGCCGTGCCGGCGATCACCGGCAATCCGTTCGGCGACTCGGCGACGACGAGCGTCACCCGCATGAATCGGTTCGGGCCGGAGAGCACGTTCGTCGGTTCGAGCCCGGTCCGACCGACGTCGGCGAAACCTCGGCGCCCGCCGCCGCCACCGCCGAAGCGTCCGGCCGCGCAACAGTTCGCATTCGATACCGGCGAGATCGAAGCGTTCGGCGATCGCGTCGCGGTCAGCGAGTCGAAGCGTCCGAACCCGTTCGATACCGGCGACACGCGGACTGCGGTCACCGCGCTCGACGAAAGCTCGCCCGGTTAGCCGATGGCGGTCACGATCGACCCAGCCGCGCGCGAGCGCGAGATCGCCGCGCCGTTGGATCCAACGCAAGCAACGCTGCGTGGGATCGGCCTGCTCGCCGACGTGCCGGACCGCGTGCTCGGCCAACTCGTCGCCGCCGGTCTGGTCTGCCGGCTCGAGGTAGCGCGCGACACGATGCTCGAGCCACCGGCAGCATTGACCAGCGCGTTGTGTTTCGTCGTCAGCGGCCAGATCTCGATCGGCGTCTTCGATCCGGCGACGCTTGCCGAGCGCACTCGTCCTCAGCGCGATGCGGCATTGGGTGAGAAGGAAGGCACGTTGCTGCCGCCGGGTCCGCTCGCGCGCGCGGCGAAACAGAACCTCGCGCTGTTTCATCCCGGCGAGCTGTTCAACTATCAAGCGATCGCGAGCGCGACGAGCGACGACCGCGTCCAGGCATTCTCGATCACCGGCGCGGTCGCGATGATGATCGGCGGCGATGCGGTCGCATGGCTCGCGAAGCAAGCGCCGGGCACGGACCGGTCGATCGCGGCGGCGGTCGCGCTGACGAATGCTCGGCTGCGGTCGATCACCGGCGTCAAGCACGAGATCCTCGACTTCTACACGCGCAACGGCATGTCGGTCGCGGGACCGATGGTGCGCGTTCGCCAGCTCGACCTGTGCATCGATTGCAAGCAGTGCGAAGACGCGTGCGAAGAACGTCACGGCGCGCGCCGACTCACGCTCGGCGGCTACGAGCTCGGGTTGCTCGACTTCGTGTTCACGTGCCGGACCTGCACCGATGCGCGCTGTCTATCGCCGTGCGAGCACGACGCGATCAAGCGCGACGCGAAGACCGGCGAGATCCAGATCATCGAAGACAAGTGCATCGGCTGTAGCTTGTGCGCGCTGTCGTGTCCGTATGGCGCGATCGACATGGTCAACGTCGCCGAGCCCGAGATGCCGAGCTTCAACCCGCAGTTCAAAGCGCGGCTCGAGAAAAAGAACTCGCTCGCTTTCGGTCCCGGTAAAGGCCGCAAGGCGCCGGCGCGACGGATCGCGAACAAATGCGACCACTGCGCGGGCTACGGCGACCAGGCGTGCGTGTCGGCGTGCCCGACGGGGTCGCTGATCGAGCTGTCGCCGGCGGGCCTGTTCCGCGAACGACCAGAGCCGAGTGCACCGACGAAGCACGGCCGCAAGCTCGTCGTGTTGCCCGAGGCGCCTTTCGTCGAAGGCCTCGGCGTCCACGATTCAGGCGACGCGCGCGTTCGCGTCCGCAAGCTCAGCTTGTTGTTGTGGTTGCTCGGGCTCGGATCGTTCCTCGTCGTCATGGTCGAGGTCGCATTGCGCTGGTGGCACCCGACCTGGTCGGCGAGCTACTACCTGATGACGCACTACGAAAACATCGCGCACGAGATCGCGCAGCTCAACATCAGCTTTCTAGCCGGCTCGAAGCTCGCGCTGACCTGCGGCTACGTCGGCACGGCGCTGATGGTGCTGTCGATGGCGTATCTGCTGCAGCGCAGGTTCGGCTGGTTCAAACGCACCGCGACCAATCAGTTCTGGCTCGACGTTCACATCATGACCGGGATCGTCGGCCCACTGTTCATCGTGCTGCACTCCGCGATGCGGTTGACGACGTGGGTGTCGATTCCGTTCTGGAGCATGACCGCGGTCGTCGTGTCCGGCCTGATCGGTCGCTACCTCTACACGTTCGTGCCGTCGATTTCGAACAAGAACGACTTCGCGATCCTCGAAGGCCGCCGCGCAATCACCGAGCTCGCGAAGGACCATCCCGCCGCGGGCAACCTCGCGTACGAGATCCTCGACGTCGAGACCCAGCACAGCGAGCGGACGTGGAACTACGGCTTGGTCCGGCTGCTGCTGTGGGTGATGGCCGACGAGATTCGTCGCTGGTGGAAGCGCGGCAGCTATCGCCGGCGGCTGCGCACCGTCGCGCCACGCGCGATCGCAAGTCAGATCGCGACGCGCATCGATCGCGTCGTGTTCCTCGAGCGCCGCAACGACCTTGCGCCACGCGGGAAGGCGTTGTTGCGGTCGTGGAAGAAAGTCCACATCCCGTTCTCCGTCGTGTTGCTCGTCACGATGCTCGTCCACATCGCGATCGCGCTCGGGCTTACTGCCCCGCTCACCCGGCTCTAGGCTTTGATGCCGTGCGGCGCGGCCGGGTCGAATTCGGCCTTCGACACCGGCAAGCCACGAAGCACGAGCGTCAGCACCGTGCCGCCACCGGCGACGTACGCCTTCGGCAGGAACAGGTAGTAGTTCTTGACGCCGTCTTCGGGCGCCGGTCCGTGGGCTTGCGTGCCCGAGCTGCCGGTCAGCATGCGGACCTTTTCGCCCGGCGCGAGCACGAACCCGGGGTCGATGATCCCGAGCAACGACTTCTTACTCGAGCCTTTGCGACCGACGGTCATCCCGCAGCCGCGCGTGTTGAACGGAGCCTTGCCGACGTTCTCGAGGATCACCCACTCGCTGTTGAGCGCCTCGGACGTTTCGGCAGCCTTGATCTCGACGAAGCGGATCGCCATAAGCGCGCGCAGCATACACCGCCCTTCCGTTGCATTCGGGCCTAAAGCATCGATAATGCGGCCGATGGGCAAAGAGGTGATCCGCGTCGTTGCCGCCGTGATCGAGCACGACGGTCGCTACCTGATCACCCAGCGGAACGCGAACGCGGTGCTCCCGATGCTATGGGAGTTCCCCGGCGGCCGGGTCGAGGCCGACGAGTCGGAGACCACCGCGTTGTCGCGCGAGGTTCGGTTGCGGATCGGCGTCGACGTCATCGTCGGTGCGAAGCTCGGCGAGCACCTGCACGACTACACGACCTATCAAGTCCAGCTCACGATGTACAAGTGCCAGCTCCAAGCCGAGGCCCGGCCCTATCCCGCCGCGGTCGCGGATCTGCGCTGGGTGACGTCGCGCGAATTCCTCGACTACGACTTCCCGCCGGCTGACGAGAAGACGATGTCGAAGCTGTTGGGCCTGGTAAGGAACTAGAGTCGGCAGGCAGTTGCGGATACGCAGTCTCGCGCTCACGACCGATCTCGCGTTGGCCGCTACGCGCGGGCGCGTCACCGACCGCGGTGACTACATCGTGGTCGAGAGCCCGGACGATCCTGGCTACTACTACGGCAACTTGCTCGTGCTGCCGGCACCGCCGCAGGTCGGCGAGGTCGCGTATTGGACGCGGCGATTCGGAGAAGAGCTCGGTCACAATCCGCTGATCCGTCACGTAACGCTGCAATGGGACGACGTCACCGGCGACATCGGCGCGGCCGACGAGCTGGTCGCCGCTGGCTTCGAGCTCGAGGTCAACCAGGTCATGGTTGCCGAGGAAGTGACCGCACCGCCGCCGGTGTTGCCGACGCGAGAGCTCGAAGCGGACGACGTGCTCGCTACCGCCGATCTCGCGTGGGCGATCGGCGATCGTCACGACGAGGCGTATCGCAGCTTCTTGCATCGCCGCGCCGAGTGGCATCGCACGCTCGTAGCTCGCGGCAGCGCGCGGTTTTGGGGCGCATTCGACGGCGGGCAATTGGTAGCGAGCCTCGGCCTCGTCGAGCTGCTCGAGCTCGCCCGCTATCAAGACGTGCAGACCGCGACGGCTTATCGTGGCCGCGGCTTGGCAGGCGCGCTGCTCGCGATCGCTGCGGCGGCGAGCCCGGCGGAGCGTCGCGTGATCGTCGCCGAGCCGAACAGCACGGCGGCGCGGGTGTACGAGCGGGTCGGGTTTCGTACCGTCGAGCGCAGCGCGTCGGCGTGTCGCTACCCGCCCGGCGTCAGCGCACGATCTTCGCGATCACGATAGTGATGCCGAGCGCGACGAGCAGCGCGACGACAAACAGCACCGCGAGGATCCACGGTGGGATCGCTTTGGCCGGCTGCGCCGCGGCGGCGGCCCAATCGATCGCTTGTGGATACTGGTCGCCGACCGGCGACATCAAGTTCGCCGCGGCTTTCGGATCGAAGCCGGATTCGAACACCGGTGCGCGCTGCGGTGGTGGCGTATCGCTGGGCGCGAGATCGCTGGACCACGGTCGACCACCGGCGATGACCGGGTAGGGCGACGCGGGCCCGGGCGGATACGACTGCGGCGGCTGCGAGGGTCCTGCGCGCTGCGGCGCCGCGACGATCGGCGGCCGGACGATCGGCTGACTCGCGGTCTGCGCGCGAGCCGGGTCGACGAGCTCGCCGCCGATCTGGGTCGGTGCGAGCGCCGGCTCCGGCTGGGTCTTTCGATCGAGGCGCGGCTGCGGCCCGGTCGGTGGCGCGGGCAACGGTTCGGGCCCGCCGGTGATCGAGCCGGTCGGCACTCGCATCGGCTGCGGCGTGTGGCGCGCGGCATGTGCCGCATCGAGCTCGCGCAGCTTGTCGAGCGGGTTCGCTTCGATGCGCGTGCGCTCGGCGGGGATCTCGTCTTCGTCGTCGGGCTTGCCGATGTCGGCGACGACCTCTTCGAGCGAGGCACTGCCCGCGGAGACCTCCACCACGTCGCTACTCTCGAGGTCGAGCGACTCTTCTTTGTCGCCGCCGAGGTCCACCGTCCCGGCCTTCTTGCCGTCGTCATCGCTCCAGCGAATGCCGGTGTCGACCGAGATTTCGCGGCCCGAGATCAACTCGCGCATGCGCTCGCCGTGCTCTTCGATCTCTTGCTTGAAGTACTGATCGAAGAACCGCGACAGCTCCGCCGGACCCGAACCTTTGCCGCGATGATGCAGGTAACCGAGCATCGCGTCGCCGAACGCTTCCGCGGTCGGATAGCGCTGGTCCTTGTCCTTCGCGACCGCCTTGAGCACGATCTCGTCGATCGCTGGATCGAGCTCGTGGTTGAGCGCCGATGGCGGCGGCACCGCGCATTCGATCACGGCTTGGTACGTTTCGTACGCCGAGCCGCGCTTGAACAAGCGCTTGCCGGTGAGCAGCTCGTGGACGATCACGCCGAGCGCGAACACGTCGGTGCGGCGATCGACGTTCGTCGCGATGCACTGCTCCGGCGACATGTAAGCGAACTTGCCCTTGATCGTGCCGGCCTTTGTCTTGGTTTCGCGCAGCTCGGCGCGCGCGATGCCGAAGTCGACGACCTTGACGATGCCCTCGAAGCTGATCACGAGATTCTGCGGCGAGATATCGCGATGCACCATGATCAGCGGCTTGCCGTTCGCGGTCCGCTCGTGGGTGTAGTGCAACCCCGCCGCGGCTTGAGCCGCGACGTTGAGGATCAATTGCGTCGGCAATCGGCCGCCCGCGAGACGCTCGTTCGCGCGCCGGACGATCATCGCCAGCGACAAGCCGGCGAGAAACTCCATGACCATGTAGTAGCGGTGCTCGTGCTCGCCGAGCTCGAATGTCTGCACGATGTTCGAGTGATCGAGCATCGCGGCGAGTCGGGCTTCGTCGAGGAACATCGACACGAAGTCGGCGTCGTCGGCGAGGTGGTCGTGCAGGCACTTGACGACGACGTACTTCTCGAACCCGGCGGTGCCGCCGATGCGCGCGAGATAGATCTCGGCCGTGCCACCGAGCGCGAGTAACGCCAGGATCTCGTACTTGCCTAGTCGCTTGCCGAGCAGCGACCCGGCCCCGGCCGGAATCCCGGACATCGCGCAAGATCATACCCCGAAGCGGCGATCCGCGCGCGCGGGCCAAACCCAGGCTAGGTCAGCAGCTTCGGCTTGTCATCGGGATCGCCAGGTACGATCGGCGTGGGGGCGGTCTTGACGAAGCGCTCGACGACGATCGGGCGCGGGCCCGGCGGCTCGCGAAACGGGTCGTCGCCGATCCGCGGCGGCGGCTCCGGCTTGGCTGTGATCGGCCGCGCGCGCGGGACCACGGGCGCGACGACCCGCGGCGGCAGCCCGAGGTCGAGCTCTTGCTGCGCGCGCGCGGCGTTCGTGGCAGAGATCGCGAGCCGTTGCTTGTAGGCGCGCCGCCAGACCAACAAACCGAGCGCGACGGGGATCAAAAGGTGGAGCTCGGCCTTCTGCACGAGCTCGAGCACATCGTGGTTGAGGTTCGGAGGGTTCACCACGATCTCGCCGTCGACGACGCTCAGCAGCTCGTATGGGCGGACCTTCCAGAACACGAACAGCGCGAGGCCGAGCAAGATCAGCGCGCCGCCGAGCGCCCACGCGTACCACTGCTTGACTCCGCCGACCGCTCGCATCGCGTTCCTGGCCACCTAGTTTACGTCAGAAGCTTGGGCTGATCGTTCGGATCCGTGCCGACCGCAGTCGGCGTCGGTGCGCTCGGCCGGTCGAAGCGCTCGACGGCGATCGGCGCAGCCGATGGCTCACGGCGGACCGGCTCGGCGCGAACGGCTGCGGGTTTCGCGGCCGGCTCGGGCTTCGCGGCGGGCTCGGGCTTGACGACCTGCACGGACTGCGTCGCGCGCCTCGCCTGCCGCTCGAACCGAAAGTATCGGACCAGCGCCCAGATGTAGAAGATCCCGAACCCGCCGATCACGACGAGCACCATGTTCTTGCCGCCCATCGAGTACAGCAGATGGGTGAACTTGTTGACGTAGATCGTGCCGCCGCTCTGCTCCAGCGCGTCGAGCCTGCGGTACTCGTCCCACGCGATCCACAGCAACGCGGGGCCGAGCAGGATCAGCTGCCAGAGCTTGAGCGTCCGCCGCGCCATCTACAGCTCCATGATCTCTTTCTCTTTAGCCTTCGCGATGTCTTCGATCGACGCGATGTACTTGTCGGTGAGCTCTTGGATCTTCTTCTCACCGTTCTTGCGCTCGTCTTCGGTGATGTCTTTGTCTTTCTCGGCGTCCTTGATCATGTCCATCGCGTCGCGCCGGGCCGAGCGCACGGCGACGCGCGCTTCTTCGGTCTGCTTGCCGACGGTCTTTGCGAGATCGCGACGGCGCTCTTGGGTCAGCGGCGGAATCGGCAGCCGGACGAGCTCGCTATCGGACACCGGGTTGATCCCGAGGTCGCTCGCGCGAATCGCCTTGTCGATGATCGGCAGCATCGACTTCTCCCACGGCTTGACCGTGATCAGTCGCGCGTCGACGACCTGGACGGTCGCGACCTGATTCACCGGCGTCGGCGTGCCGTAATAGTCGACCTTGATCCCGTCGAGCATCGACGTGTTCGCGCGGCCGGTGCGGATCTTCATCAGGTCGCGCTTGAACGAATCGACCGCTTTCTTCATGCCGTCTTCGGAGTCCGTCGTGATGTCGTCGATCATGGTCCCCTCTACTTGTCGACCGTCGGGGTTAGCCCGGCGGGCAGCACTGCCGGATGGCGGTGCGGTTAGGTGAAGCGTGTCTGCTGGTTGTCCTTGACGATCGTCGTGCCGACGGGCTCGCCGCACACGACGCGTTTGATGTTGCCATGGGTCGTCATGTCGAACACGACGATGCCGAGCTCGTTGTCTCGACACAGCGCGAACGCGGTCGAGTCCATCACGCCGAGGTCCTGCTTGAGGGCGTCGGTGAACGTGACGGTCTCGTAACGACGCGCGTCGCGATGCTTGCGTGGATCCTTGTCGTAGACGCCATCGACCTTCGTCGCCTTCAGCAGGATCTCCGCACCGATCTCCATCGCGCGCAGGGCGGCGGCGGTGTCGGTCGTGAAGAACGGATTGCCGGTACCTGCGCCGAAGATCACGATCCGGCCCTTTTCGAGGTGGCGGATCGCCCGGCGGCGAATGTACGGCTCGGCGAGCTGCGACATCGGGATCGCGGACTGCACGCGGGTGACGACGCCGTGCTTCTCGATCGCTTCTTGCAACGACACGGCATTCATCACGGTCGCGAGCATGCCGACGTAATCCGCCGACGCGCGATCCATGCCTTTGGCCGATTCCGACACCCCGCGGAAGATGTTGCCGCCGCCGACCACGACCGCGAGCTCGACGCCGAGCCGAGCGATATCTGCAATCTCGCCGGCAATTTGCGACAGGATCTGCGGATGGATGCCGTAACCCTGGTCGCCCATCAGCGCTTCGCCCGAAATCTTGAGCAGGGCGCGTTTGTAGGCGGGCTTGGCTGACATGGCCGCAGGACTCTACCCGAAACCTGTTCGAGCGGAGTCGGGCTCGACGCGTTAGAATGACGCCATGACGCGGCTCTCAGTAGTCGTCGCGTGCTTGCTGGCAGTCGGCGGTGTCGCTGGCGCGGACGGCATCGGGTCGTCGTGCCCGGGGCTCACGCCGCTACCGTGGCCGAGCTCGACTCCCGTTCCGGTCAACACGAAGCTGTGGTTGTTCGGTGAGACCGCTTCGACCTTCACGCTGACCGACGAGAGCGGGAGCACGACCGAGGTGCGCGGGCAAACGTTCTTGAGCGATCCGCTCGTTCCGGTGACGCGCGCGGCCGTCACGCTGCGCCCGAACACGAAGTATCACGCAGTGCTCGGTCACATGACGACCGACTTCGTCACGGGCACGACGGAGCTGCTGACGCCGCCGCCCGCGCCCACCGGGGTTGCGGTCGATCTCACGGTCGCGCCGGCGCGCCGCGACGAGGTTCCGCTCGCCGGGCTGTGGATCACCGGCGAGTTCGCGCCGACCACGCCGATCGTCCGCGTCGTGATTCGAGCGGGCGGTGCGCGCGTCGGGCTCTACGTTCCAGCTGCCGAGCTCAAGCAGCTCGTGCCCGGCCTCGATCTCCCCGTCGGTCCGGCGACGGTCGAGGTCGCGGGCGTCGATCTCGCCGGCAACACCAGCGAGCCGGTGACGGTCAAGGTCGTGATCGCGGCGGATCCTGCCCTCGACGACACGTTCTGCTACGGCCCGCGCCGGCTGTGCGGGATCGGGCCGACGATGTACATCGCCGGCGTCGCGGTGCTCGTCGCGCTGGCGTTCGTGATGCTCCTGGTCGCGGCGCTGCGCCGGCTGTCGCGAATGAAAGACTTCGGCGACTCGCTATCGTTGCTCGCGGCCGAGGCTGCGCTGCGCGTCCAGCTATCGCTCGTGCTCGTCGCTGCGACCGCCGAAATCATCGGCGCGATCACCGCGAGCGCGCTCGATCACGAGCTGATCGGCGCGGCGATCGCTTCGTTCGCGGCGATCGATATCCTCACGTCGATCGCGGGTCGCGCGATGCTCCGCATGCTCGAGCGCCACGACGCGGTCGCCGAGTTGCGCGGCCACTACCTCGTCGTCGTCGCCGGTCGATCCGAGCGCGCGATCAGCCTGTCGCGCCGGGCGCGGCGCCGCGCTCATCGCGCTGACTTGCCGACGTCTAAGCTGAACCGGTAGCGGTTGGTCTATTCGACGCGCGTACCGATGCGATCCCAGTCCGGCGCACCGTCGTGCCAGCTCCACCAGATCCCGACGACGCGGCCGATGATGTCGGCGCGGCTGACCGGGCCCATGAAGCGACTGTCGTTCGAGTTGTGGCGGTTATCGCCGACCAGGAAGAACTGACCCGCGGGAACCGTCCACGGTCCATCGCCGTGCCGCGGGCCGGTGATCAGCGTTGTGTAACTGCGTGCGCCGAGCCGCTCGCGGAGCTCGATGCCCGTGACGTGTTGGACTGGCCCATCTTCGAGCACGTCGGTGTACGTGAACGCGTTCGCGATCTCCTCGGTCGGAAGCAGCGCGCCGTCGATCGCGATTCCCGCGTCGGACTCGCTGATCGTCTGGCCGGCGATACCGAGAACGCGCTTGGCGTATTCGCGGTCCTCGTGGTGGTAGACCACGACGTCACCGGGTGCGATCGCACCGGCGAGCGAACCCTTCGCGGCAAACATGTAGTCGCCTTGGACGAGCGAGGGCACCATCGACGTCGATGGCATGCGAAATGCCTCGAGCACGGTTTCGCGCAGCGCTCGCGCGGCGGGTTGCTCGCTGCCGTGTGGGAAGCTCGCGACCAGCGTGCCGGCGTCATTGCGGAACGTCGCCTTGCCGAGTGCCGGCGTCGTCGCGCGCTGCGCCTCGATCGCGGCGACCACGGCGGCCGCCGCACCCGCGAAGCCCGCGCCGCCGACCTTGACCTCGTACGTCTCGCCGAGCTCGATCTCGACGTCGATCGAGTTGGCCGTGGTCCCGAGCCGCGCGACTGCGCAAGTGACGCCGTGGCATCGCGCCGCGAGCTGGGCCGCCGCGACGCGTCCGACGTCGGCCTGGGTTCGATCGACCTTGTACTCGACCGCGATGCCGCCCGGGCGATCGCGCAGCACGAGCCCGAGCGCCGACGTAGTGGCGAGCTTGTCCTGGCCGATCACGCACGTCACAGATGCGACCGAGATGGCCCCGTCGATCTCGCCGGCGATGCGCAACGGTTCGCCGACCGCGACGCGAATGCTCGCGAGCTTCTCGAGCTCGATGCCGCAGTCCGCGAGCGACTTGCCAAAGATCGGCCGCACGAACGGCTCGAGCATGGCGAGCGTGGTGCGCACCTTCGGGTCCGAGGTCGAGACCCGAGCGTAGGCGCGAGGCTTGCCACCAACCGCCCCGAGCAACTGCGACGACTCCTCCGCTTGGCTCGGTGCGCGATCTGCGGCCGGCTTCACACCGCACGCCGCGATCGCGAGGGCGAACGCGGCTGCGCGCATCAGTACGACTTGGCCCACACGACGCGCTTCGCACTCTGCTTGCCGGTGAACGGACACGTGCCGGGCTCGCCGTCGCCGAGCGGAATGCACCGCACGGTGACTTTGAGATCGTCTTTGATCTTCTGCTCGAGCTCGGTCTCGCCGCTGAAGTGGGTCATCGCGAAGCCAGCGTGGATCGGGGTCGGATCGTTGTCCTTCTTCTTTTTCGGCTCGGCGAAGAACGCGTAGAACTCTTCCTTCGTGTCGATCGTCTTGGTGTGCTCGGTCCGATGCGCGAGCGCACGCGCGTACAGCGCGTCCTGCATCTCCTGCAAGATCGTTCCGATCGTGCCGACGAGCTCGCCGCGGGTGATCGAAGCCTTCTCTTTCGGACCCTTGTCGCGCCGGCCCATGAACACCGAGTCTTTGTCGATGTCGCGCGGTCCGATCTCGAGGCGCAGCGGCACGCCCTTCTTGATCCATTGCCACGACTTCACGCCACCGCCGAGATCGCGCTTGTCGATCTCGACGCGCACCGGCACGCCTGCGAACGATTGCGCGCGTAGCTCGGCCGCGAGCTTGTCGCAGTACTCGAACACGCGGGCGCGATCCTCGGGCTTTTGCGCGACCGGCAAGATCACCGCGTGCGACGGCGCGAGCTTCGGCGGGCACACCATTCCGTCGTCATCGGCGTGCGTCATGATCATGCCGCCGACCAGCCGGGTCGACACGCCCCACGACGTCGTCCACGCGTAGGTCGGCACGTTCTTGTCGTCGGTGAACTGGATGCCCGACGCCTTCGAGAAGTTCTGGCCGAGGAAGTGCGACGTGCCGGCCTGCAGCGCCTTGCG
>CAZDGY010000025.1:0-19929 GCA_964504685.1 uncultured Kofleriaceae bacterium
GCTGCCGCTGTGGCTCACCGCGATTCGCGCCGCCGAGGCCGATCGCCCCAAGGCCGAGGTGCTCGGCGCACCACCGCCCGGACTCGAACGCGCGACGATCGATCGCGAGACCGGTCTACTCGCCGCGCCACACACCGGCGGGCTCGACTTGTGGTTTCGCAAGGGCAGCGCACCTACCGAGGTCTCGGGCCAGCCCAGCGACGTACCGAATGACTTCGGACGCGCCACGCGCGAGTTTTAAGGTGTAATTCACGCAGATTGCGCGCGAGACAGCGCGGCGAGAAGACCCGCATTCGCCGACGACAATGCTATGCTGCGATGGTGTTCGGCATTGGAGGCAGCGAGATCCTCGTGATCTTGGTTGTCGCGCTCCTCTTCCTGGGGCCCGACAAACTGCCTGAAGCTGCTAAGACGATCAGCAAGGGCATTCGCGACATCAAGAAGCAGACGCGCGTCCTGCAAGAGCAGATCGAGAACGACGAGCGCGTCGGCGGTGCGATCCGCGACATCAAGAGCGCGTTGCGCGGCGACGAAGCGCCGCCCAGGCCGAAGAAGAAGGTCGCGCCACAGATCGCGAACAAGATCGAAGGCGATGGACCCGCGCCCGCCGCCCCGGTCGAGAAGCCAGCGATCTCGGCGCAGACCGAGCTCGCGCTCGCTGATCCGCCGGTCGTGCCGCCCGAAGAGATCGCCGAGGCCAAGCCCGCGATCACGCTGCCGGCGACCGCTGGCGAAAGCGACACCTCCGAGCCCGAGGATCACGACGAGCTCGCTGCGATGGTGCGCCCGGTTGCAGGTACGGTCGCCAAGACCGCCGAGCCCGCTGACGTAGTCGAGCCGAAGCATGGCTAAGCAGGCGCCGGCTGCCGACGACGACGACGAGCTCGATAGCGAAATCGCCGCCGAAAAAGCAAAAGAAGCCGAGCTCGAGAAGGGCCGGATGCCGTTTCTCGCGCACCTCATCGAGCTGCGCGATCGCGTGCGCAACGCGGCGATCTTCTTCGCAGTCGGGTTCGTGGTGTGTTGGTACTTCTCCGACCAGATCTTCGCCTGGTTGCGCGGACCGTTTAACGACATCTGGATCGCGAACCCGAAGCTATCGATCCAGGGCCCGCCGACGATGGCGTATCAGCGCCTGACCGAGCCGTTCTGGGTCGGCATGTCGATCGGCATGTGGGCCGGCATCTTCGCGTCGTCGCCGTTCATGTTCTATCAGCTGTGGAAGTTCATCGCGCCCGGCCTGTACAAGCGCGAACGCAAGGTCGCGACGTCGTTTGCGATCTTCTCTGGCTTGTTCTTCGTCGGCGGTGCGCTGTTCTGCTTCTACTTCGTGCTGCCGAACCTCTACGGGTTCTTGATGAGCTACACGACCGAAGAGCTGCATCCGCAGATCATGATGCAGGACTACCTCGACCTGACCCGCGACATGATGCTCGCGTTCGGTGCGGTGTTCGAGCTGCCGCTGCTGATCTACTTCCTCGCGATGATCGGGCTCGTCACCCATCGCAGCCTGTGGAAGTTCAACCGCTGGTTCATCGTGCTCGCGTTCATCATCGGCGCGATCCTCACCCCATCGCCCGATGCGGTGTCGCAGATCATGATGGCGACGCCGATGATCGTCCTCTACAACCTGTCGATCGTGCTCGCGTGGCGAGTGACGAAGAAGCGCGAAGAAAAGAAAGCCGCGTTCGAAGCCAAAGAAAAAGCCGCTGACGAGCGAGCGCGCGCCCGCCGCAAACGCGTCATCGAAATCGAAGACGACGAAGACGAGTGACGCTGTCGCTTCTGTCAACTTGCCAACTTGCCCTGCTCGAGCAAGTCGACGGGATCATTGGGGATGCGTTGGTGACGCTGTCGCTATTGTCAACTTGCAGCGCGACGCCTGCGAGCTAAGCGTCTTCGAGCTCGTCCCAACGAATGCGCCGGAACCACAGATAGCCGATGCCGCCGCCGGCGAGCGCCCACACGAGTAGACCGGTGACCGCGACTTGGCGCTGGTCGCTCTGTTTGCGCACCAGCTCGCTCGCGCGCAGCTGATCGAGCGCTTGCCACGCTTCGATCGTCAGCGCTTGCTCCTGCGCCGCGATCACCTTGCGATCGACTTCACCGTACGCCGAGTGCTCGCGCCACCGGCCGACCAGGTGCGCCGGCACGAACCCGATGAGGATCGACAACACGACCCCGGCGGCGAACCGCGTGCGCGGATCAGCGAGAGGCCCGAGCCGCGAGGACGTCGGCGCAGCGATCGCTTCCGTCGCCGGTTGGATCGACGGGTTCGATCGGCGCATCGCCAGCGTGCCGGTCGTCGCGGCGGGCGCGATCGGCTCGGTCTGCGGCGGGATCGTCGCCTTCTTGCGCGCTTGATGAGCGAGCTCGTCGTCGGCGAGCTCCATCTTCATCACCGCGTCTTCGGCGTCGGGCGGCGCGAACAAATCGACCGGGACATCTTTCGGTCGCACGCTCGGCGTCGCCGGTCGTGGCGCTTGGCCCTGCGGCGGTCCGAAGCTCGCGGCGAGCACTTCCTCGCTCGGCGCCGCGGAACCTCCGGGCGAATCGACGCCGTCGAGCGACGCCAGCGAGAACGAGCCGCCGGTTTGCTCGAGCGCGCCGAGGCTCGCGGCGGCCGACGGCTCCGTCGAAAACGCGGCGGACAGACCACTTTGATACGGCGTGCCCGCAGGAGGCGTGCTCGGTCCAGGTCGGGTCGGCGGCGGCAGGGTCGAGCGCGCAGCGGTCGGCGGAGGCGTGGTCGCGCGGGCCGGCTGAGTCGCGAGCGGGCCACTCGGCCGGGTCGGTGCGCTCGCGTCTTCGATCGTAGCGCGCGCGCCGATCGCTTCGAGGTCGCGCAGCAGCTCGTCGGCGGTCGCGCGATCGACGTTCGCTTTGACCCGGAACCGCCCGCGCGACAACCGCGCCTCTAGGTCGGTGGCCGGCACGCCGTAGCGCGTGGACATCGCCTCGGCGAGCTTGCGCAGTGCACCCGGTGATGCTCCGCTCGCCCCTTCGACGTACACGTGAAACGCAGCCGCCACGATCCCCATCATCTCACAGCTCTGGCGAGGGAGAGATCTCCCCGGCGCTCAGGAAGTTGCCCGCGCGGATCGGCCGCCCCTAGGCTGAATCATGCACCTCGGGAAAGCAGTTCCGAAGCTGTCGCTCTCGTCGTCGACCCGCCGCCTCCGTCTCGGCGTTGCCAATCACGGCACGCCGAGCTCTTGGATCGCTCCGACGAAAGAAGTCTCCGAGCGCCGAACCAAGGGCGGCAAGAAGCGATAGCCCCGCTCAGCGTCGGCGGGCGTCGTGATGCCGTTGCGAGCTAGTTGTCGTCAGAAGGCGGCGGCACGCGGCTCGACGCCTCGTTGTAGCCGTCGCGGGCTTGCGCGTTATCGGGATCGAGCTGCAGCGCCTTCTTGAAGTTCTCGGCCGCGATCGCATTCTGGCCGCTGTTCAAGTACGCCTCGCCGAGCAGCGTGACGACCCGCGAGCTCTTCGGCGCGAGCCGAGCGGCCTTGCGAAGGTGCGCGACCGCGTCGCCGAACAAGCCTTGGCTGAGCGCGATCTCGCCCAGGCCGGTGAACGCGGCGGCATTCTTGCCGTCGAGCTCGGACGCTTTCTTGAAGTTCGCCGCGGCATTCGCGGTGTCGTGCGATGCGAGTTGTTGCGCCCCGAGGCTCGCGTAGAACTCGGCCTTCTTTTCCGGCGACGAGCCATCGCCCGGATCGCCGCTCGACGTGCCGCCGTACGGATCCTCGGGCCCGCCGGTGACGCTCGGTTGTTTCGGCGTCGGTGGCGTCGCATTCACCACGTTGTGCGTTGGCGGCGGCGGCGGATTCGCGGTGACCGGCGGCAGATACCTGCCGAGGTCGACGTCTTTCGGCGTCTTCGCCGGATGGTCTTCGTGCGGCGTGGTGGTCTTGACCGGTGGCGGGTTCGCGACCAGCGGCGGGTTCGCGACCAGCGGCGGGTTCGCGACCGGCGGCGGGTTCGCGACCGGCGGCGGGTTCGCGACCGGCGGCGTGACCTCGGCGACGACGCCTGCATCGGCCTCGCCGATGATCGTGCTCGGAGCGGCGTCGATCGTCACCGCGGCGGTGTCGCTCACCACGGCGGCAGCGACCTGCTTCGCCGGCTTGTCGCCGCCGCGGGTCACCGCGAATGCGATCGCGCCGCCGAGCGCGAAAGCGCCGACGACCACGAGCAACAGCCCGCGACCGCCGCGGCGCCGCGGCTCGTCCTCGTAGAAGTTCAGATCGGTGGTGCTCGGCGAGGTCGGCTTGCGGGCGCGCGTCGGCTTGGTCTCGCCGTCGGCTTCGTCGGACGCGCGATCGCCGTCCTCGTACCAGACCTGCGAGATGCCCATCGGATCGCCGTGCGAGCTCGAGCGCTTGCTCCGCCCGGCCGGCGCTTCGATCGAGCCGGTCACCGGGGCTTGCACCACCTCGGGCACGGCCTCGGCGACGACCGGCACGCCGACGCGCGGAGTGCCGGTGCGCTTGCGCGGCTCGGCCTCTTCCACGACGACGGCCTGCGGTTTCGTCGGTGCAGGGACGGCCGCCGCAGGCGCGGGAGTCGGCGCTGGCGCTGCAGCTGGCAGCGGAGGCGCGTTCGGCGATGGCACCGGGCTCGACGGGATCGGCTGATCCTGCGAGACGCCGAACCGCTGCATCACACGCGACACCGACGGTGGCGGAATGCTCTCGCGCCGGCGCGCGATATCGTCTTCCATCACCTCGCCGGTCTCGAGCCCGCGGCGCAGCGCTTCGACCATGCGAGTCGTCGTCGCGAACCGGTTCTCCGGATCCTTCGCGAGCATCTTCGCGGCGGCAGCTTCCATCCACAGCGGCACGCCGGGACGCTTGGTCGGCAGCGGCGCGGGGATCTCGGTGACTTGCTTGGTCAGGATGTCGAACACCCGGCTGCCGGTGAACGGAGGCGAGCCGGTCAGCATTTCGTACGCGATGCAGCCGAGCTGATAGATGTCGGCGCGCCGGTCGATGCGATCGCCGCGCGCTTGCTCGGGCGACATGTAGCGCGGATCGCCGAACGTCATGCCGAGGCTGGTCGACGCCGCCTGGGCATCGCTCTCGACGAGCTTCGACAGGCCGAAGTCGAGCAGCTTGACGAAGTTCGCTTTGCCGCGGCGAACCGCGAGGTAGATGTTGCGCGGGCGCAAGTCGCGATGGACGTAGCCGATCGCGTGCGCCTCCATCAGCGCCTCGCCGACTTGAATCAAGATGTCGGCGGTGCGCTCGACCGACAGTTGGTGCTCGCGCGCGAGCACGCCGTCGAGCGTCTCGCCTTCGAGCAGCTCCATTGCGAGATAGAGCCGGCCGTCGTTCGTGCGACCGAAGTCATGGATCTCGACGATGTGCTCGTTGTCGATCTCGGCGACCGTCGTCGCCTCGCGCCGAAATCGCTCGACCGCGAGGTCGTCGCGCGACAGCTCGGTGTGCAACACCTTGATCGCGACGCGGCGGCGTAGCGTGATGTGCTCCGCGCGATAGATCGTGCCGGATGCGCCCTGGCCGATCAGCTCCTGGACCTGAAACCGCTCGCCGAGCAACTTGCCGACCAGTGCGTCGCCTGCCGCTTCGCGAACCTTCGGACGGCCGCAATTCGGACAGAACAACGCCGAATGGACGTAGCTGTGCTGACAACCGGTGCAAATGATCGAAGAAGCCGAAGTCATGTCATGTGACGGCATAGGTCGCTTAACGGACGACCCGTCGAGCATAGCGCACGAACCTCGAAAAGGCGCATTACGAAAAGCTGCGCGTTGGCCGGCAAACCCGGATCAGGCCTCGGGTTTCGCCTTGGCCATCGCCTCGACCAGCTCGGCCTCCGAGACCAGTCCTTTGGTAACAAGTAAGCGACACAACGCTGCGAATCGAGCCTCGAGCTCGGTTGCCCCGGCGGGCGGCTGCAGCATCGACATCGGAATCTGCGCGGTGACCGAGACCTCGGACTCTTCGTTGTTCGAGCCGGGCCGGGTCGGAGTGCGCGTGCGCGCGGTCACGAACATGTTGTCGCCGAACGGGCGCGAGCGATTGACCACGACCGTCGAGATCTGGCGATAGCCCTTGTCGACGAGCTCTTCGATCGCGGAAAGCGGCAGCGCGCACACCTCGATCTCGCAACGCACGAGCGCCTCGATCTCGGCGACCGCGGACTCGTCGGTCGGGTCGGCCATCGCGAGCCGCAGCGTTCGGGTCGGGCCGTCGGTCGACACCGAGATCGGCAGCACGCGCAGTCGAGCGCACACGTCTTTTCCGACGAGCCGCAGCGCGTCGGCATCGATCTGGATCTCGGCCGGATCGAGCAGCTGGACGCGAGTCTGCTTGCGCAGCGCGCCGATCAGCGCGACTTCGTCGATACCGAGGTCGCGAATCAGCACGACCACGAGCGGCAGCTTGCGCTCTTCCGCCATCCGGCCGGCCTTCGCGGCGTTGGCCTTCGTGACGAGGCTGGCCTCGATCGCGATCTCCGCTAGCGTCTTCGGCATCCGCGAACTCGTGCGCCCGACAAGATTCGAACCTGTGACCTTTGGCTCCGGAGGCCAACGCTCTATCCAGCTGAGCTACGGGCGCGCAGTCGTGGTTCTACCGACGATCGCCGGCGGAAACAAGGGTGAGGGACTGTCACAGCCTTCTGCTAAGAGGACGCTCGATGGCGATCGACTACGTCCTGGGCATGAAGTGCGAGCCCCAGCGCGAGCTAGGCATCGATCGGCTGGTCGCCCTCAACCGAACGCGAATCGTCGCGCGCTCGATGCTCGCTCACATGCGCGAGGACGGCGATCTGCGCGAACCGAGCGAGATCGAAATCCAACTCACTGTCCGCAAGCCCGACGGTGACAGCGCGCGGGGCGTGACGCTGCAAGACCTGATGAACGAATCGGCGCCGCTCGATTCGGTCGCCTCTGGGTGCGCGCAATGCCCGGCCGAGCTGCCGCGGGAGTTCGCGTGTCACCGCCGGATTCGCTATCCGATTCCGGAGCGGGTCGAGGCGTGGTTGATGAGCCGGCTGCCCGACACGCTCGGCTGCACCGCGGGCGCACTGCTCGTCCGTGGCTTGGGGGAATTCGGCTGGGATGGTGCGCCGGCTGCGAAGCTGCGCGCAGCGGGCACGACGTACTTCGAGAGTCGCGCGCCGTACGGTGTGCGCTGGCAGGGCGACGACGGCGTGATCGAGATCTCGAGCGATCAGCTGTTCCAGATGATGTTCATGGTCGGCAACCTCGCGCCGACCCATTGCTTGATGCTCGCACTGTTCTGCGGCGTCATCCCGCACGACACGAGCCTGATCGATCTCAAAGACGAGCCCGGCAAATCGCGCGTGCTCGCCGCAGCGAACGTCCCGAGCGAGCCCGATGCCGACATCGAGCAGCTCGCAGCGTTCCTGCGCTCGCTCGCGCTCGCCGCTCGGCTCGACGCGACGATCCTGATCGACGGCTAGCGCTGTGCGACTGCCGGTCCGATCGCGGCGTCCGGATCGGCAGATGCATCGCCTCATTGCCGTCACCTTGGCCGCCGCATGCGGCAGCGCGCCGCCGCCGACGCCGGTGACCGCGCCTAAGCCGATCGCGGACGCGCCGGTGCAACCCACCATCGCGCCGCCGGTTGTGGCGAAGCCGGCGGAGCCGCCGCCGATTCGCCCCGAGGCGACCGCGGGCCTGTACTGGGAGCCGTACGTGACCTGCTACGACTGCGACCGGCCGGATTCGGTCGTCGCGTACGTCGTGTCCGACGTGCGGGAGGCGCGCGCGATCGTCGACGCACTGCACGACAAGCTCGCCTTCGGCCTGCCTTATGTCGTCCACACCGACGACCTCCGGATCTCGCCGCGCGGCATTGCGGTCGTGATCGGCAACTACGGCGACCGAGACGCGGCGAAGCTAGCCGCGGCGGCAGCGCCGGTGATCGGTCGACGCCATGCCGCCGTCCACGGCTTGACCGACAGCGACGAGCTCGGCAGCCCGCGCGATCCGCCGAGCCACGTCACCGTCGTCGATCGCGGCGCACCGGTGCCGGCGTGGAGCAAGCGCGACGTCGACCGTGCGACCGCCGCGATGAACGACTCCGAAGACCCGGCGGCGCACGAGACGCTGGAAGCTCAACACGCGTGGGTTGCGCGCGAGCTAGCAACGCGACCGCCGCTATGCGTCGTCGAGCCCGGCGACATGTTCGTCGTGAAGGAGAGCGAGCTGCGCTACTACGAGCTCGCGCCGGTGCGGTGCGGCGGCCAGCTCGCGTACGTTCCGTGGACGAAGACCCTGCTCGGCCACGCCGTGATCTTGCCGGATCGCGAGCGCGGCACCGGCTATCGGCTGATCCAAGTCGTCGGCGCCGAGTGCGACTCGCCGGTCGAGGGCACGTGGCGCTACGACGACGCAGGCCGCCACGACGACAGCGACGGCGCGCTCCTCGCGGTCGGCAGCTGTCGCGGTTAGGGTTACGGCTTCGTCGGCGCCGGCGCGGGCACGTCTTTCTCAGGCAGCAACACCGCGGTGTACGTTTGCTTCGGATCGAGGAAGCGCTTCGCCGCGGCCTTGACGTTATCCGACGTCATGCGCGCGACCACCTTGCTCGGGTCGAGGATCATCGTCGGATCGTCGCCGAACTTGTACGCTTTGCTCAGCCAGCCGAGCCAGAACCCGTTCGTGCGCATCTCGGTCTCGCGCGACCGCAAGAACGTTTGTTTGACCTTGTCGAGATACTCGACCGGCTCGCCGTCTTTGGTCAGCTTCGTCGTGCCGTTCGCCGCGATCTCGGCGATCTGTGCGTACGCGGCCTTGGTCAGCTCGTCGACCCGCGCCGGATCGCAGCCGAATTGGATCACGAAGCTGCGCTCTTGATGCGGTGACCGCGTGATCGAGCCGCCGACGCGCACGCCGTAGACGCCGCCCATGTCTTCGCGCAGCACGTCGCGCAGGCGCATCGACAGCACCTGGCCGAGGATGTTCATGTCGCGCTCTTTGTCGCGCGTCCACGCCTCGTCCCCGTGGAAGTCGATGCGCACCGACGCCTTCGGCTCCTGGCCCAGCTTCCATTCTTTCTTCACGACCCCGCCGACCTTGCGGATGCCGAGGTCGATCTCTTTGGCCTTGCGACCCTTCGAAGGCAGGCTCGCGAGATACGTCTCGACCAGCGACTTGAGCTTGTCGAGCTCGACCGCGCCGACGATCACGAACGTGAAGCTCGACGCATCGCCGAACCGCTGCGTGTAGAACCCGAGCGCCTTCGCGGGGTCGACCTTCGCGAGCTCCGCGGGCTCCGGCGACACGTGGCGCAGGTTGCCCTTGTACTCGGCGGCCGACGATTCGCGGTTGTAGCGCGCGTCCGGGGAGCGCAGCGTGTTCGTGATCCGTTCTGCGGTGTTGTGCTGCCACACCGCGAACGCTTCGGGGTCGGAGCGTGGCGCGGTCATCCGCAGGTAGAGCAGCTGCATCGCGGTCTCGAGGTCGCGCGCAGAGCCACCGGCGATGACCGAGTCGGTGGTCGCGGCGATCGATGTCTGCGCGTACACCTGCTTGCCGGTCAGCATCTTGCCGAGCGTCTCGAAATCGAACGCACCGAGACCGCTGACGGTGACGATCTCGTCCGCAAACCGGTCGCTCGGATAGTCCTTGTCCGAGATCGTCGCTTCGCCGCCCGCCGAGAACCCGTCGAGCACGACCGAGTCGCGCTCGAAGTCGGTCGGCTTGACGATCACGCGTGCGCCGTTCGACAGCGTCCACTCGGTGACGCCGACCGCGTCGACCGTCTTCTCCTTGACGATCTTGCCCGGGGTCGGCAGCGTCGCGAGCAGCGACGTCGGGATCGGCTTGTCTTCCCATTGCGGGATCTGCGCCTTCGACACGTCATCGATGATCGCGAGGACCTGTTCCTTCGTCGGCAGCGGCTGGCCGTCGGGGCCCGAGATCAGCACGACGCGATTGTCGGCGCCGCCGAACGTCTTGACCACCGCGTTGAGGTCGTCGACCGTGATCGTCGGGATCACCGCGAGCGCCATCTCGCGCTCCACCGCGCTACCGACCATGAACTCGTGGACGAAGAAGTTGCGCGTGATCTCGTCGGTGAACTGCCGACTGTCGCGGGTGGCTTCAGTGTCGGCCAGCTGCTCGTAGCTCCGCGCCATGTTCGTGCGCGCCCGTTCGAGCTCGCCAGCGGTGATGCCGTTGCGCTCGATCCGCAGCACCTCGGAGAACAGCGCGCGCAGCGAGTCCTCGACCTTGCCGCTCTTGACCTCCGCGACCCGCTCGAACGCGTCGATGTCGCGCTCCATCGGCGACACGCTGCCGAACGCGCGAATGAACGGTGCGTCGGGCTTGCGGGAGATCGCGCGCAGCCGCTCGTCGAGGATCATCGAGTACAGCCGCTCGGCGATCACTCGGCGATGATCGAGCTTGCTAACGACGTCGCGATGCGGCACGAGGTTCGCGACGGTCACCGAGGTCGAGCTCGCCTCTTTGTCGGTCTCGATCGAAACGCGGGTCCCCGCGCCCTTCGGAAACCCGCCGGTCGGCCGCGGTCGCTCCTTCGCGGGCGCTTTCAGGTCCGAGAACCGCGCCACGATCTGCTTTTCGATGTCCGCCGGATCGAAGTCGCCGACCGCGATCACCGCCATCAGGTCCGGCCGATACCAATCCTTGTAGAACCGGTAGGTTGTCGCGCGGCGCGTTCTTGATGATGTCCGGATCGCCGATCGCCAGGCGATCTGCGTAACGTGTGCCGGCGAACAACACCTTCGCTTGCTTGTCGTACAGCCGTCGGCCCGCGCCGCGGCCGAGCCGCCATTCTTCGAGCACGACGCCGCGCTCTTTGTCGCCTTTGCCGGCGACGCCGACTTCGCTCGGGTCGTACGTGACGTCGGCCGCCCAGTCGCGCAGGATGTCGAGCCCACCCGCGATGTACTGAGCGTCATCGGTCGGGACCTCGAGCTGGTATACCGTCTGATCCCACGTCGTGTACGCGTTGAGATCGGCGCCGAACCGCATGCCGATCTTCTCGAGATACGAGATCAGCACGTTCTTCGGATAGCGCTTCGTGCCGTTGAACGCCATGTGCTCGTCGAAGTGGGCGAGGCCACGCTGGTCGTCGTCTTCTTGCACCGAGCCAGCGTTGACCGCGAGCCACAGCAACGCGCGCTTCTCCGGCTTGCCGTGCTTGAAGATGTAGTAGGTGAGGCCGTTCGGGAGCGTGCCCTTCTTGACCTCGGGCCACAGCGGAATCGGCGCGGCGTCCGGGTCGACCCGGGCTGGCGGCGGGGTCGCGACGACGACATCTCGAGCCGTCGGGACTGGAGCCGGTACCGTGACTTGCGGCTTCGAGCTGCCGCACGCGAGCAGCAGCGCAAGGCCGAGATGTAAAGAACGGGTCGACATGGCGGGACAGTGCCATGGTGTCGCGGCGAACGCTGGCCCTTCGGCCTGAGGTTTCGGCCGTCCTTGCTTTGCGGCGGACAGCCGATCGATCGATCGGCCTCGGAGCAGGCCGATTTGCCTCGAATGCGGCGCGGGTCTACGTTCACCCCATGAGTCGAAAGGAAGACGCGCTCGAGTACCACCGCCGGGGGCGCAAGGGAAAGATCGAGGTCGTTCCAACCAAGCCGTTGGTCAGTCAGATCGATCTCTCGCTCGCGTACACGCCGGGCGTCGCCGAGCCGTGCCTGGAGATCCAAGCGGACGAGGAGAAGAGCTGGGAGTACACCGCGCGCGGCAACCTCGTTGCGGTGATCTCGAACGGCACGGCGGTGCTCGGGCTCGGCGATATCGGCGCGGCAGCGGGCAAGCCGGTGATGGAAGGCAAGGCGTGCCTGTTCAAGAAGTTCGCCGACATCGACGTGTTCGATCTCGAGGTCGCCGAAAAGGACGTCGACAAGTTCGTCGACATCGTCGCCGCGCTCGAGCCGACGTTCGGCGGGATCAACCTCGAAGACATCGCGTCACCGGCGTGCTTCGAGATCGAAGAGAAGTTGCGCCAGCGCATGCGCATCCCGGTGTTCCACGACGATCAGCACGGCACGGCGATCATTTCGGGCGCGGGCTTGCTCAATGCGGCCTCGCTCGCGAAGAAGCCGCTCGCGGCGCTGAAGATCGTCGTGTCCGGCGCGGGCGCCGGTGCGATCGCGTGCGTCGACTTCTTCTGTAGCCTCGGCGTCACGAAAGACAACGTCGTGCTCGTCGACACCAAGGGCATCGTCCACCGGGGTCGCACCGACCTCAACCGCCACAAGCTCAAGTTCGCGATTCCCGACGACGGCCGGCGCACGCTCGCCGACGCGATGAAGGGCGCCGACATGTTCATGGGGCTGTCGGTCGCCGGCGTGTGCACGCCCGACATGGTCAAGACGATGGCCGAGCGGCCGATCATCTTCGCGCTCGCGAACCCCGATCCGGAGATCTCGTATCCCGATGCGATCGGGGCGCGGCCTGATGCGCTCGTCGCGACCGGACGCTCGGACTATCCGAACCAGATCAACAACGTGCTCGGCTTCCCGTACATCTTTCGCGGCGCGCTCGACTGCCGCGCGAGTGCGGTGTCCGAGGCGATGAAGCTCGCCGCGGCGCGCGCGTTGGCCGAGCTCACGCGCGAGCCGGTGCCGGATGCCGTGATCAACGCGTACGGCGGCAAGTCGATGAAGATGGGCCCGGACTATTTCATCCCGAAGGCATTCGATCCGCGCGCGCTGTGGTGGGTCGCGCCCGCGGTCGCGAAGGCGGCGATGGAGAGCGGCGTCGCTCGCATCAAGTTCGACATCGAGGAGTATCGCGAGTCGCTGATCTCGAAGGGCTCGAACGCCGCGTACTCGATCATGCGCACGATCGGACGCGAAGCGCGGCGCGAGCCGAAACGCATCGTGTTCCCGCACGCGAACAATCCGCGGCTGCTGCGCGCGGTGCAGCAGATCGTCGACGAGGGCATCGCGAAGCCGGTGTTGCTCGGTCGCAAGTCCGAGATCGCCGCGATGTGCGAAGAGCTATCGCTCGACATCTTGCAGAACGGCGCGGAGGTGATCGATCCGCGCGTCGAGGTCAACCCCGCATACGTCGAACGGGTCTACCAACTCCGGCAGCGCAAGGGCCTCACGTCGTTTGCCGCTCAGTCATTGGTTCACAAGAGCGACTACTACGCCGCGCTGATGGTCGACCGCGGTGACGCCGACGGCATGGTCACCGGCTTGCGCCTTAACTATCCCGAAACCGTGCGGCCGCCGCTCGAGATCTTCGGGCTGCAAGCTGGCTGCAAGGTCGCGGTCGGGATGTACATGATGGTGCTGAAGAACGCGGTACGGTTCTTCGGCGACACGGTGTTCAACATCGATCCCGATGCCGAGACGCTCGCCGACATCACGCTGCAGATGGCAGATGCGGTGCAAGGCTTTGGCATCACGCCGCGGATCGCGATGATCAGCTACTCGAACTTCGGCTCGGTCCAGCACCCCGAGGTCACGAAGATCCGGCAGGCGCTCGAGCTCGTGCGCCGGCGCAAACCCGACCTCGAGATCGACGGCGAGATGCAGCCCGAGATGGCGCTCGATCCGGAACGGCGCCAGCAGTACTACGGGTTCTCGCGGCTGACCCGCGCGGCGAACACGCTGGTGTTCGGCTCGCTCGCGGCGGCGAATGCCTCGTACCAGTCACTCAAGGTGCTCGGCGGCGCGGGCGCGGTCGGTCCGATCATGCTCGGCATCGGCAAGCCGTGCGCGGCGCTGCAAAACGAAGTCACGGTCGACGACATCGTCAACATGACCGCGTACGTCGTGCTGAAGGCGCAGCAGATGCGCGCGGTCGCGTTGCGCGCCTAAGGCTTGGCGACCGCGGTCACGAGCTCGCTCGTCGCTTTGAACCGCGCGGCGATCGCCGGATCGTGCTCGACGCAGGGAGCGGCTTTGTCGAGCGCGGCTTTCGCGGTCGGGACATCGCTAGATTTCAACGCGGCGCGCACCGCGGTCGCGGCTTGCCGATAACACGCCTCGGCCGCACTCGGCGGGCGCGTCGCCGGCCGCTTCCACGCGGGAAGCTTCGCGCCTTCGGCGTGAAAGAACATCAGATCATTGTCGCTCCACGTCGCGGCGAGCCCTCGCAACACGGTCATGTCGACGCCAAGGTTGTTCGACGCACCGGCGAACACCTCGTCGAGATCGATGTGGAGCCAGGACGCGAGCTGGAAGCCGTTGCCGAGCCCCGCATAGACGATGCACACCGCGCCGCACTCGTGGACCAGCGTAGCGAGGTCGCTTGCCATCCGTTTCTCGCTCGTGCGGAGCGTCGCGGCGAGGAACGGCGACCGCGGAGTCGCGGAGAGGGCCTCGGCCCAATGCAAACCGGTCAGCGGCGAGCTCTTGCCGCGCGCGAGCCCAGCGGCGGTCATCGTCGCCTTGCCTGCGTCGCCGAGTGCGAACGCGATGTGCGGCGCGCCGGGCTCGGCCGGGACTTCGACCATCAGGTCGGTCGCGAACGCGGTCGCAGGATCGACGAACAGATATGCGGTGAACAGCTCGGCGGTGCCTGCCGCGAGCAAGAGCAACTTCTGGTCTGACGGCATTTCGGGCAACGCATCGACGACGTGGGCCATCCCGATCGTCGTCGCGATCTCGCTCACGCGATCGAAGTGCGCGATCAGCCGCGCGGCGCTCGCACCATCGGCCTCGAACGCCGAGGACGGCGCGGTCGGTGGCGCGACGTCCGCGAACGGCGCGGGATGGGTACCGCCGAGCGCGATATCGACCGCGACTGCAGACGCGCCGACCACGACACTCGCGCCTGGCTGTGAACCGAGCGCCGTCCGCAGCGCTTCGCTGGCGGCCTTCGGATCGCGCGCTTGGATCGTGATGCGCAACCGCAGCGCCGGCGAGGGCTCGTATGGCTTGCCCGCGCTCGTCGCTCGCGCGGCTGACAACGCGGTCGCCTCGAAGCTCTGACCGGCGCTGAACAACTCGAACGAGATCGGCGCATTCGGATCGACGCCGGGCGGCGGCAGCGTGAGGCCGCCGAACCCCGCAGCCGCGCCGAGCTGAGCAAGCGCGGACCACATCGTCGAGCCAACGAGCATCGGGTTGCCGCGCAACGGTTCGAGCTTCTGCGCCGAGCCAACGATGCTCGCCCAATGCTCGGGCCAGATCGCGAGCGCGACGATCGGACGATGTTCGACTTGCTCGCTACTCGCGGTCGGGTCGCCGGCCGACGTCGATGACCCACGGCAGGCGCACAACGCGAGTCCGACCGCTAACGCGAGCGACTTCATGGAGCGGACGTTACACCGCCGCGCGCGGCCGCAGTACGATGCTCGTTCGTGCTCTCGACGTGGTCTGCTACTGAAGTCGCGTTTCTGCTCGTCGCCGTGATCCAGATGGTCGCGACGGTGTTGTGGCTGATCGTCGCGCGCGTCGTGCCCGGTGCGCGGATCGCCGCCGTGCATTGGGCGAGCTATGCGGCGTTGAGCGCGGCGACGTGGACGAGCCTCGCGATGGAGCTGAAGTCGCCGCCGCTCATCGGCGTGCTCGCAGGGGTCGCCGCTACGCTCGCGTTGCAACGTGGGATCTGGCTGTTCATCGGCACGAAGCCGGCGTATCGGCTCACCGCGGTGCTCGTCGCCGCGGTAATCGCGGTTGGCTTACTCGATGTTCCGCAGCCGCTCGAGGTCGCGGTCAACTTCGGCGTGCTCGCGTGGCTGTTCCTGACGATGGCCTATGACTTGTTTCGCCACGCGAAGACCGAGCTGCATATGCGGTGGCCGGTGCTGCTCGCGTTGCAGACGCTGTTCGGCAGCCTCGGATTCGGCAGCCGCATGGTGCGCGCGATCACCGCGCCGGATTCGGTCGTCACCGAGATGCAGCGCAACAGCGCGCTCAACGTCGGCACCGCGCTGACCTACGTCGTGCTGTGCCTCGCGCTGCACGCCACGCTGATGGCGCTTGTCATCGGTCGGCTCGTTCGCGAGCTCGCCGCGTTATCGCGTTACGACGCACTGACCGGGCTGCTCAACCGCCGCGCTATACAAGAGGAGCTCGACGCGCAGCTCCAGCGCAGTCGGCGCAACAACGAAGGCTTCGTGCTGATGATGATCGACGTCGATCGCTTCAAGGCGATCAACGATCGCTACGGCCACGTGTTCGGCGACGTCGTGCTGAAACACGTCGCCGATCAGTTGCGCGCCAATCTGCGCGAGCCCGATCGCGTCGGTCGATTCGGCGGTGAGGAGTTCCTCGTGATGCTGCCGGGCTCGACGACCGAGGCGGCCTGCACCGTCGCCGAACGGCTACGCGCAGCGGTCAACACCGCGCTCGTCACCCACTCGACTCGCGAGATCCGCGCATCGATCAGCATCGGCGTCGCCGAGTGGAGCGCGGCCGACGACGATGTCTCGCGCACCGTCGTGCGAGCCGATGCCGCACTCTACGAGGCGAAGGCGCAGGGCCGCGATCGCGTCGTCGTCGCGGCGCAGCTCGTCGCCGCTACTGGATGACGATCGGCGCGCAGGTCGACACGCCGGCGCCGACGATCGAGCGCGTCAGGGTCGGCGTCGAGCTCGTGATCGAGCCGGTCGTGCCGTCGACCTGGTAGACGGTCGTCGAGGACTCGTCCATGCGCTCGAGGAACACCCAGAAGTCGCCGCCGTAGAACGCGAACGCCCAGTCCATCGGCGTGCCGGCGAGTGAGCTCAGCGTCGACTGGAACGTGGTCAGCGCGCTGCCGTTCGTCTTGTCGAGCTTCTCGATCTTCGGCGCGCTCGCGTCGGGGAACCACCCCCACAGCTCGGCCGATCCGGTGCCGGTGAGCTCGGGCGAACCGTCGACCGTGCCGACCGTCGTGGCGGTGAAGTTGGTCAGGTCGACCTTCGCGAGCGTCGTCGTCGCCGGCGGCGTGCCGCTTTCTAGGTCAGGGCCGCCCGACACGAATAGCGTATCGGTCGAGCCGCCGGCGGTGTCGGTCGAAAAGCCCATACCGAACTCGTCGAGGCTGTCCGGCGAGCCCCACGCGGTCTGGGTGCAGGTCAGGCCGTTCAGGATGTCGACCTTGTAGAGCACGCCGTCGCTGTAGACGACCCATGCGTTGGTGTCGCGGTCGACGCCCATCGAGAACGGCGTGCCGCCGAACAGCGGGTCCTCGCACGATAGGTTGCCCAGGTCGGTGAATGTCTTCGTCGTCGGGTCGAACTTCGAGAACTCGTTGCTGACGTCGACGACGTAGACCAGCTTCGACGAGTCCGAGCAGCCGTCGCCACCGTCGCCACCGCCGCCACCGCCACCGCCGCCACCGCCACCGCCGCCGCCGTCGGGGCCGCCGCGGCCGTTGGGGCCGCAAGCTGCTAACGCCAAAGCGCCGAGGAGGGCGAACGGGAGCCACTTCTGAACGGTCATCGGCGCGAACGTACCATCGCGACCCCGCCGCTGGCGCGGCCAAATTTGCAAGCGTCCTTGTGCGCGAGATCGTTAGTCGAAGGTCAGGCTGGAGGGGGTTCGCCCCCGGTTGCGCACGTGGCTTTTTACCGCGTAGGCTATCGCCCGTGATCGACGACGAGCGCAGCGCTACGACCGAGCAGATCGATCGCCAGGCGCCGTTTGGCGATCGGGTGCTGCTCGTCATTGATGGTGCATCGTTACAGGTCGTGCCGTTGCCCGGCCTCGGCGTGCTGACGGTCGGGCGTGCGCAGACCTGCGACGTCTCGATCGACTCCGGATCGGTGTCGCGCCATCACGCGAACCTGGTGCTCGGCGGCGACGTCGAGATCGAGGACATCGGCAGCTCGAACGGCACGTACGTCGACGGCGCGAGGATCGCGGCGCACCATCGCGTGCGGCTCGGCGTCGGCATGCCGTTTCTGGTCGGCGCGGTGACGTTGATGGTGCAGACGCGCACCGGGTCGCGGCGGGAATCGTCGCCGCACACGTCTCAAATCGCGGCGCTCGAAGCGTCGGCATCGCGGATCGCGATGGGCAAGCTGTCGGTGTTGATCGCGGGCGAGAACGGCACGGGCAAGGAGCGGTTCGCCGAGCGCATCCACGAGATGTCGCCGCGGCGCTCGCACGCATTCGTCCGCGTCAACTGCGCGGCGATCAGCGAGGCTCAGCTCGAGGCCGAGACGTTTGGCATCGAAGCGCAGAACAAGCCGGGCGCGATCGAGCACGCCGACGGCGGCACGGTATTCCTGCGCGACGTCTCGGAGCTGCCACAAGCGCTCCAGCTCAAGCTGCTGCGCGTGCTCGAAGACGGCGCGCTGCGTCGGGTCGGCGCAACGACCGCGCGCCCGGTCGACGTCCGATTCATCTCGTCGACGACGAAGGATCTTGCCGCCGAGGTCGAAGCCGGTCGGTTCCGCCGCGATCTGTACTTCCGTGTCGCCGGCGCGACGTTCGCACTCCCTGCGTTGCGCGATCGCAAAGACGAGGTGCTACCGCTCGCCGAGCAGTTCGTCGCCGCCGCTGCCGGACCGCTCGGTCGCTCGTTCGTGTTGGCCGAGGATGCGAAGGCGTGGTTCCTGGCGAACACCTGGCCAGGCAACATCCGCGAGCTGCGCAACGCGTGCGAGCGCGCGGTCTTGCTCGCGACCGGCTCGACGATCGAGCGCCAGCACCTCGCGATCGATCAGCCACAACGGCCACCGAATCGCATGCGGACATCGCCGACGATGACGCCGCCACCGGGTTCGATGCTCGCGCCCGACATGCCGAGCCAAGTCCGCGCGACCGTCGCCGAGCTCGAGAAGCAACGGATCTTGGAGGCGCTCGACAAGTGCGCCGGCAATCAGACGCGCGCGGCCGAGCTGCTCGGCATTTCGCGCCGCACGCTGATCAATCGGCTCGACGAGTACGGCATCGCACGCCCGCGCAAGCGCGACGAATAGCGGCCAAACCGGCTCGGCCCGCGATACGCTTGACTTGTATGAAGCGGACTACGCTGCTTGGGGTGTGTCTCGCCTGCGGGTGCGCTGGTAAGGCGCCACCGGCCCAAAACCGGCCCGATAGCGGCACCGACGCGCCGGCCGTCGACGCGATGTTGGTGCCCGTGGCGATCACCGTGCAGAACCTCGGCGGCGTCGTCGGACCGAACGCGAACGCGATGGCGTCGTTCGCCGACGGCAACGGCACGCCGACCACGATGGTGACCACCGATGCCAACGGCAAAGCGGCGGCGATGGTGCCGCTCGGCGGCAGCGTAGCGGTGGTGATCCCGAAGTCCGGCTTGGCCACCGCCGACGTGATCGCGATCGTCATGGGCGTGCAGGCCAACGATGATCTACTGATCGGCCCGGTCGAGACCGCGCTCGTCCAGTACGGGACCGCGATCGTCACGCCACCCGCCGCCGTCACCGGCGGAGTGACGTACCTGGGCAGCGCCGGCTGCGCCAGTGGCGCGGTGCCGGTCACGATCGGGACCGCGTTCAACCTGCCGCTCGACAGCACGTGCCTAGACCCCAACGGCGACATCGCGTTCCTCGTGACCGCGTATGACGGGACGGGCGCGCTGATCGCGACGTCGACGCTGCTCGCTCAGATGCCGCCGGCTGCGAACACGACGGCTCCATTCAACGCGAACGGGTTCGTTACCACGCTCGACTCCGCGACGATCACGATCACGAACCCACCCGCGAGCGCAGGCACGATTACGGCGCAGATCACGGACCGCGACGGCAACGCCGAGTTCGTGCCCGATACGGTTCGGGGCGGCGCGGTGCCGCAAGGCCCGGTGTTCACGTTCCCCGAGCCGCAGGTCCTGTGGACCGGCTATCACGAGTCGCTGGTCGTGCAGTCGTTGGACTCGACCGCGACGACCGGCGTCTATAAAGGCTCGAACGAGCTGCCCGCCGATGCGATCGACCTCACGGCCGACGCGCTGCCGTTGATCACCGGCGCGACGCTCACGCCGGCCACCGATGCGCTGCCGACGGTCGGTTGGACCGCGTACGCCACGCCGGTGCTCGGCATGTA